>CAZFDX010000637.1:0-4783 GCA_964518325.1 uncultured Alcaligenaceae bacterium
CAATGCCGCTACGAATCAGCGCCGATTCCGTTTTGAATTCCTCGTCGAGCACTTTACTGAAATCATCCATGAAGGGTTTATCCCCCACACGATCAAACGCTTTTCCAATCATCCATGGCATAATGACCCGAAGCATAGTCACTTGTGTGACCTGCTCAATAATTCCCGCACCAACAGTTTGGGTCGGGTCTCGAAGAACGGTCACATGTAATTCTTCTAGGCTAATCCCATCTTCATAGAAGGGATTGATTGGTTCCATGTCGGCCTTGGTGAGAAAGGAGCAAGCATGAACGCGGGCAGAAAAATCGGGTTCGATGACTAAAACGGCGGGTCTTTTACTCGTCCGCACCAATCGTTCGGCCTCTTCCCGAGTTGGTATCAATTCCACCCGCAGGCCGGCCGTCACCGCAAAATCTTCGATCACCACTTCGGACCAAGGTCGCCCTGGAAATGGTCCCGCATTGGGAGGCAAGCCCCGATCGAGATTGACGATCGAGATACGGGGCTTCTCATCGGCCAGTTGACCAAAACCATCCCCAACAACCAGCCCTAATATGGCAATAAAAATTAACGGAGCCACGAGTAAGATCAGGGTGGTGCGCGTATCCCGAACCAATAATCGCAGGTCCTTTTGAGTGATAATAGGTACAGCTTTCATACTAACATGATATGGATCAACCCGAGAACCACTTGGGTCCCGAGCCTACTCTTTCCAAATCAATTCGGGGCATTTGGTATCGCACTTGGCCGGTGGGGCAATCCCCAATGCTTTGGCAAAAATCGGTGCGACAGCCTGAGGGGTGACAGGGGTTTTATGAATGCCTGCTTTGATATTGGTCCCGTACAGGATCAACGGAACATGGGTATCGTACCGATATGGGGAACCATGAGTCGTCCCCGAGGCGGTGGGGGAATCCCCTCCCGGAAGCCAATAAGGTTTCAGCATCAGGCAAACATCACCGCTGCGGCCGGGAAAGTACGATCGTTTCATTCGCTTAAAATGGGGGTCCGTTACGGTATCATCAGTAAATTTCGATGCAGGATAGGCCCCATAAACTCCAGGGCATTTCAGAAGGAATTGAGCCAACTCTTCTGCCACGGTATTCTTGTCGAGTTTCAATTGCTCAAGAACTTTCTCGTTGAGATAATACCAAGGTAAACTAGTCGCTTCGATAAAGCGTTGGTTCTCATCTAAAAGATTTTTTGGATCGAATTTCTCACGCAAATGAGACTCTGCCAATTTGGTGTACTTGGTATTCATCCAACGGCCGGCATCAAGATTCTTTTCTTCCGAAACTTCGGGGAGCGGACAAATGCCGTGATCGGCCGTCACAGCAAGGAGATATTTTCCGGAACCGACTTTCTCATCTAGGAATTTCAAGAGTTGGGCAAACATTCGATCGGAACGAATTGTTGTATCCATAACTTCTTGAGAATCGGGTCCCCAGCAATGGCCGACAATATCGTTACTCGAAAAACTGACGGTCAATAAATCGGGGTATTCATCTTGGCCCAACTCTTCTTTGATTACCACCTCTTTGAAAATCTCAAACAAATAATCGTTTCCAAAAGGGGAGTTGTACAACGCTTCGTAGTAAACCTTTCCGGGTTTTTTCTCGCCGAATCCCATAGGGTGGGGAAACGTGATTCCTTGTTTGGAACCTTTCCCCTCTCCGATCACGAAATCCGGTCCCGAATCGGCTGTGTAATCCAGATCGGGAAGTAGTCGGTTCCAGTCCTTGCCAAACCACGCATCGGCTTTTTTCAACTTGTTAAATTCCGAGGCCCAAGGCGGAAGTGTTTCTCGATAATAGGTCGAGGTAATCAAGGTCATATCGTTATCCAGCCAATAGGCATATCCACGCCGACCAACAGGGAATAATGCCGAACGATCCTTGTAAGAAATCCCGATAATCTTCGACTTCCGCATCCCTGCAGAATGCATGGCATCCCCCACGGTGGGAGCCTCCAAATAATCGGGTGAACCAGATACGGCTTTTTCTGTGGAACTTTTTTCGGTGGCGTTCGACCCTTTGGGATCGGTTTTTTCTTCAACGGGTTTGGCCGGCTTGTCCGACACCACTTTGTAACGCGGCGATTGAGCGCAATTCACCGTCTTGCCCGACTTTCGATCATACCACGAGTTGTTGATAATGCCATGAACATCGGGTGAAGTGCCCGTCATAATCGACGCATGCCCCGGACCGGTTGTCGTCACCCCATAGGGATAATGGCATTCGGTAAACCAGGCCCCCTGAGTCATGATCCGCTTAAAACCGTCATCCGTGAAATGTTTTTCCCATCGAGAAAGATAATCCCCGCGCAATTGATCGAATAAAACCAAGACCACGAGTTTTGGTCGTTCGGGTTCCGCACCGAGAATGGGATTGATCCACAAACCAAAAAGTATCGTCAACAAAATTCGTTTCATAAGTCCTCCCGAATATACAGAAAATCTTACCGATTTCCTATGAGGGGCAGAAGTGTTTTTGATGTAGAAAGGATGTTGCTCTCCTTTCTAATTGGTGCCTACCAATTTGAAAAACAACTCTTCCAGATCGTTCTCCTGATTTGTTAAACGGAGTTGATCGAGGGTATCGTTCGCAAGAACTTGGCCCCGATGGATAATCACGACTCGATCACACAGTTTCTCGACCTCTCGAAAAATATGCGTCGAAAGAATGATACATTTGCCCCGATCCTTCAATTCCCGAATGGTTTGCAGAACCGTTCTTTGCACCATCACATCCAGACCCAAGGTAGGCTCATCGAAAATGAGCACCTCAGGATCATGGACTAAGGCTCGTGCTACCGATGTTTTTTGCTTTTGTCCCGTCGATAAACGTGAACCGGGAATATCGGCAAAGTCCGCCATTTGGAGTGTTTCAATCAGATGGTTGACCCGTTGCTGAGCATCGTGAGGACCTAGTTCATGCAGTTTGGCATAGTAAAGAATCAACTCACGAGGGGTCATTCGGTCGTAGATACCAGTATTAGAAGAAAGAAAGCCGATATGCCGGCGAACCTGTGCCGCTTGGGTTTGCACATCGAACCCCGCAACACGGGCATATCCCCCCGAAGGTTTGAGTAACGTGCAAAGGATTCGCAAAGTGGTTGTTTTGCCCGCTCCGTTTGGCCCCAGTAAACCGAGAATTTCGCCTTGTTTGGCCTGAAAGGTCACCCCATTCACCGCCCAGACTTTATTCCCATCGTTACCTAGGAAGTATTTCCTGAGGTCGTTCACTTCAATCATAAAATGCCTCGAAACTCCATCGTATTATAGTAAATCGGGGAGCTTCTCAATCCGAGCCTTCCAAAACAGATATTGGGATTTCTGGATTCTCGAACCGTCGCAAATGGGGAGTGAGGATTTCTCGATTCTGGAGGCGTCTCAAACGGGGAGTGAGGCAGATTGCACACATCGCATTTCTCGAGAAGCAACCCTCTAGCTCGTCGATTTTTCAACGATGGCTTTCTGGACGATGTCGGAGAGTTCCTCATAGCGAAATGGTTTTTGAATAAAGCCGGCAAACCCTAAACTGGCATATCGTTCCTGATTGAGTTGGTTGGAATATCCGCTCGATAGGATCACGGGTATTTTGGGATTGATCTGCCGGAGTTCACGATGGGTCTGCTCGCCATCGAGATTTGGCATCGTTAGGTCCAAGAGAACCAAACGAATTTCATGATGGCTCGATTGAAATAATTCCAGCGCCTGTTTGCCGTCTTGAGCCAATTGAACCTGAAAGCCCATCTTTTCCAACATGGTTTTGGCAAGGTTCCGGACGGAAGCCTCATCGTCCACCAATAACACCAAGCCCGAACCGTGCCAAGGTTTGGAAGAGGAAATCACTTTCGGTACCGAAGGGGATGCGATCTCGCTCACAGGGAAGATCACCTGAAAGGTGGTCCCTTTCCCTAATTCGCTGGTGCATTTGATGGCTCCTTTATGTCCCCGAACAATTCCCAATACTGCAGAAAGCCCCAATCCTCTTCCGGTGAATTTGGTCGTAAAAAACGGATCGAAAATTTTCGACAAGGTTTCCGGCGACATGCCGCTCCCTGTATCGGAAACCTCTAAATAGACGTAGTTCCCTTCTTGGAGTTCTTCGTGCAGGGGGTATTCCGCAAGGGCTGCCTTGTTGTAGAATCGAACTCCGGTGCTAACGCTGATTAAGCCGGTATTATTCCCGATCGTTTCCGAGGCATTAATCACCAGATTCATAATGATCTGACGGATTTGGGTAGCATCGCCTTCAATCAAGGGAAGGTTTTGGGCCAATTGCGAACGTAGGCTGCATTTTTTCGTGATCGAGATTTGCAGCAACCGCGATAATCCCTCGACTAAATCCGAAAGATTCAGGGCCTCGACTTTGAATCGTCCTTTGCCCGAATAGGCCAACATTTGACGAGTGAGTTCTGCCGCTTGCAGGGCACCGTTAATCATTTCTTCAATCAGGTCGCGCGTGGAGGAACCCTCGGGGAGTTCCTCTAACGCCAAGTCGGCATAGCCCAGAATACTCGTAAGAAGATTGTTGAAATCGTGGGCGATTCCGCCTGCGAGAATCCCAAGGCTTTCGAGCTTCTGAGTCTGTTGCAATTGTAATTCGAGCCGTCGTTTCTCGGCTTCGGCTTTCTTTCGCTCGGTGATATTCTGAGAAATGCCCAAGAATCGCTTTGGCTGGCCCAATTCATCTAGCTCGATCGTGCCTCGACCCGCTAACCAACGAACTTCGCCATCCGGTAAAACGATTCGGAACTCATGATCGATAGGCTGCCTCAT
>CAZFDX010000638.1:0-7832 GCA_964518325.1 uncultured Alcaligenaceae bacterium
GAAACCCCTCAGTTTCTAAAGAAGCACGGCTTACAAGAACTGAACGAGCCCAATAAACGACGAACGGCACCGTTCAATCCTGCTTCGCAACGCTTCAAGCGGGTGATCTAATCAAAGGACGCAATTGCCCTTCTGCGGGACCCCCGAATACAAACCGTGTTATCGGCAACGAAAGGATTCAAATAGCCCGAAGGGGGCCGCGTGCGATTGCGCATCTCCCTGAATCGAGAAGTTCCCCGAAATGAGCAACTGAAGTTCTACAAACAAGTTCTCGATCGTTTGAATGTTTTGGGTTACAAAGATGAACTCGGTTACAATCGGGAAGGAAACACCATCCTTCGGGGGACCTTCCCTGCTGATAAAACGGTTTTGCTGTTGAAAGATTTGCGGATTCTTCCGGATGGTTGGCTTCTCCCGTTGACCCCCAACGAAGTGCTTCCGGAACCCTTCAAAAGTACTATGCCCATCCAAGTTGTGGAAGTGTTAGGTGAAGCGAAGGAAGCTCCGGCGGAAGTGACGTTACCGCCCATCCCCGAAGGCTCCCCTCAATTTTTGAAATTCGCCCCCGAAATTCGCCGACTCATGGCCGATGAAACCGAACGCTCCAAGCCGATCCGCGCAGAGGTCATTCTGGCACGAGAACCCCTTGAATTCGATGAAGCATGGCGGGAATCGTTCGATCTCGCCAAGGTTCGGATCGAAGGTCGGATTGGTAAGCTAGTCACCATCAATGCCGCCCAAGCGAGCCTGTTGGGAGATGTGGCGCTGATCGGCAATGTGGTCCATGTTCGCTTACCCGCAGGGGCATTGAAAAAGCTCAACGATATAAAAGAACCGGAGCCGAAAAAGGACCCCGAAGAGAAAAAAGAACCGGAGCCGAAAAAGGACCCCGAAGAAAAGAAAGAGGCCGAGCTAAAGAAGGAGAATCTCCAAGGACCCCGATTAGGGCTGCCCGAGGTGATCGCCTTACCGGCCTTGGCCCCCGATGTGGACCCCGTCAAGGGGTTAGGAGTCGAAGCACTCCACGCGGCCGGTAAAAAAGGGAATAACATTCGGGTGTTAATCATCGCCACCGATTTTGGCAGATACGTCGAATTACTCGGGATGGATAAAGATTCACCGATGCCCATCTTGATCGACTTCACCACAATGAAAAATCGATCGCTGCAAGCCGACCCGATGTCGAAACAAGCGGGGTTGGGAACTCAGGCGGCCTTGGCCATCCGTCGTTTGGCGCCGGCGGCGCAACTGATTCTGGTTCGACTTATGCCCGACGCTCCGTATCAAGTGCTCGATGTCATTCGCTACGTTCAAGGTCAATTGCACGAACCCGATTTACTCCGTGAACGCCGTCGCGATGTGTTGTTGGATATCGATCTCGCTACCGAGAAAAGAAACGCTGCCCGCGAGGCCTATCGCAAAGCGTTTGATGGGTTCGATCCCAGCGAAGAGGCCAAACAAAAACGGATGGAGGCGGTCAAAAATCTCAAACAAGCCGAGGCCAATGAAGTCGAAGCCTTCAAAGTGCTCGATCGTTTGACCGATTATGAACGAGAACTCAAAAAGCTCGTCGGCGTGAACGTCATTGTGAATTTGATTGGTCACAACAACGGCTACCCGTTAGATGCCAACAGTTGGTTAAGTCGTTATCTGGATGATTGGCTCATGCGAAGTAAACCCTCGATTGTGAAAACGGGTTTACGCCGACCCCCCGAGAAACCCCTTTGGTTCCAACCGGCCGGCGATACACGCGGGCAAGTTTGGTACGGTCTATTTCGGGATGCCAATAACGATGGGGTGATGGAGTTTCTGGCACCTGACGAAAAACTTCCCCCCGAGCGATGGAATAGCGAACTGAACTTTTTAGCTCTGCGTAATGAAGAAGGGAAACGAACCTTGGAGCTTCCCGCCAAGGGTCATGTTCGCATCACGGTTCAATGGCGTGAACCCCACGACCCGACGGTTCGTGAGGATGAGTACCGCGAACCGATCGCCAAGGTGATACCCACCTTGATTTGGCAACGTGACCCCGAAGGAAAACAAGTGGCCTCGGATGAGATCGATGTGATTGCCCGAGCTGCCACCCCGCCGGTTCGATTGCACTCGGACCCCAACTATGGCATTTACGAACAAACCTTGGATGTGATCCTTCCCGTTGCGGGGCGGTATGCCCTCCGAATGGAAGGGAAAGTGCCCAAATCGATCCAACCGACGGGCACCCCCATCATCCCTGCCCAAGAACAATCGTGGGAGCTGAAGCCCCGTATCTTCATCGAAACATTAGGGGGTACTTCCCAAACCTTCGTTTTCCACGATTACGAAGCCGCCGAAGCAGGGGTCGATATTCCGGCCGATGCTCGCTCGGTCATTGCGGTGGCCGCAGCAGGCATCGATAAAAAGCTCAAACCCTACGCCTCGATCGGGGCAGGCCCTTCGACCAGTGTGATTGTCGATACACTGCAAAAGGTCACGGCCAACGGTCAAATCCTCACCAAAACGATTACCGAAGGTTACAAGCCCGACCTCATCACTTGGGATGTATTTGTGAAACCTGAAGATTGGGGGGACGATCCCATCGTGACGGGTTCACCGTTGGCCACGGCCAATGCGGCGGGGGTGGTCGCGGCCATGCTCAGTGCCGGATTACAACCTGTCGGCTTCCCCTCAGGCTTGGGTCTCAAACCGAGCCAATTCTTCCAAGTGCCTGAAGGATTCTTGAAACGGTAAAGCTGTTTCAAACGTATTGCTTAAACCCCTGTCTGACTGATATTCCCACTCTAAGAAATTCCAGAGATGCGAAAGGGGCTTCAACACAGTACCCAATAAGCAGTGAGTATCTCACAATTGGAAACGGTCAAAATTGCTTACTTGATGAACGACCAATGACCGTAAAAAATGGCTCGGAACGGGGTCATAATCAAACGCACTCCCGTGAGGATCACATCTAAAATGAACGGGACCGGTGCCGGTCGAAGCATATCTACAAACAGGCAGTAACGCATCCCATCGGATTCATTGATCGATTTATGTTGCAAGGTGTCATCGAAGATAAACAACTTTTGATCTTTCCAACGATGCACATGATGGCCGACCTGAATATAAACATTCGGGTCTTCGATCGTGTTGATGTTGTAAAGCACCCGCAAGGTGATCCGTAAGGGGCCATAGTGCAATCCGGTCGAGGATCGCTTGTTGAAGATCGAAACGCCAATGGTGCGGATGTATTTGTACTTTTCGTGATACTCGGGCATGTCAACGGAAGTAGGGATATTCTTGCCGTACCATTTGAAAAAAATCATGCCCCGTTTTTTGCCCTCCATCTTCGATTCCAGCATCTGAATCAAATTACGAGAATGAGCAGCATCGATTAGCTTTTGAATCTCCGCCTGATGTCCTTCGGGTAATTGATCCAAACGATAGACCCCCTTATTCCAATAGGGCAAGCAGAGAAAATCGAGGAAGAGGTTCACGGGGGATAAGACCCAAGTTAAAACCCCGTTCCCTGCGAAGTAGCGATCGAATGTACTGAGATTTCGGGTGGAATTGCGCAGCACATCGAGCAGCCCGCCGAGAAAGAAAATCCCCGCCACGATTCCCACAATCGGCCAAATCGTGCTGAGATAAATCACCAAGGCTAACGGAACAAGTCGCTTGAGTGCTTTTTTCAAATATCGGAAGGTGAGCCATTTCCGAAAAAACGGTTTTTGGGTTATCATCCTACAACCACCTTAGGGAAATAAGTGAAGGTGATGGGTTAATTCAAGGCTTCATGCCTCAACAATCCCCCTATCTTACTTATCTTCACGATAAAATGAAAGAGCAAATTTCCAAACACTCTCACATTAAGAAGAATAACGATAATCGTCCTGAAACTTCGAGAGATAGAATCGTCCTGAAACTGCGACGTTTAGAGGGA
This sequence comes from uncultured Alcaligenaceae bacterium, assembly GCA_964518325.1. Lineage (GTDB taxonomy): Bacteria > Planctomycetota > Planctomycetia > Gemmatales > Gemmataceae > SKW135. Next base: position 3,917 of record CAZFDX010000638.1, read on the forward strand.
AAAACTTGAAGGGACCGAACAGAATAATCACGGGGAGTCAAAAACCAACGCTTGAACAAACATTTGTAACAAGCATACGTATTGAGCCATGACGCCAGCCTCTCTGGGGCTTTCGGCAAGCTCTCATTCGGCTCGCTGAAGGAAAAAATGAGACACCCCTTTCGTCTCATTCGATCGAACACCTCTTTCAGATTATTCCTCATCCTCACGCAGTTTGGCAAGGACGCTAAAATCTTCCAAAGTGCTCGTATCTTGAGAGGTGGTCCGTCCCGCAGCAATATCCCGTAACAGCCGCCGCATGATTTTGCCGGAACGGGTTTTGGGCAAAGCAGGGGTAAAGCGAATCTCGTCGGGGCGGGCCAACGCGCCGATCTCACGAACCACATGATCCCGAAGTTCTTTTTTCAATTCCTCCGTCGGTTCGATTCCCCCCTTCAAGGTGACGAAGCAACTGATGCCTTCCCCTTTCAGATCATCGGGTTTACCAACCACAGCCGCTTCCGCGACCTTGGGATGCCCGACCAGAGCGCTTTCAATTTCCATAGTACTCAAGCGATGGCCCGACACATTGAGAACATCATCGACCCGTCCCATGATCCAAATGTAGCCATCGTTATCCATGCGGGCACCATCCGCCGTGAAATAGGCCCCTTGGGGAGGATTACTCCAGTATTGTTTTTTGTAGCGTTCATCATCATTGAAAATGGTCCGTAACATAGAGGGCCACGGCCGACGAATGACGAGAAATCCCCCTTCATTGGGTCCAACGGGGTTACCCGATTTATCCACAATTTCCGCAATGATTCCCGGTAAAGGTTTCGTGGCGCTACCTGGTTTGGTGGGGATCGCTCCGGGCAACGGGGAAATCATGATCGCACCGGTTTCCGTTTGCCACCATGTATCCACGATTGGGCATCGCCCCCCCCCTATGATCTGATGATACCATATCCACGCTTCCGGATTGATTGGTTCCCCAACGGACCCCAACAAGCGAAGGGAACTCAGATCGTGAGATTTTGGAAGTGCGTCGCCCCATTTGATAAAGGCACGAATGGCCGTTGGTGCGGTGTAAAAAAGCGTGACCTTATACTTCTCGATAATCTCCCAAAAACGATCCTGCTTGGGAAAGTCCGGTGCCCCTTCGTACATCACAATCGTTGCCCCATTGGCAAGGGGACCATACACAATGTAGGTATGCCCCGTGACCCATCCCACATCGGCAGTACACCAGTAAATATCGTCTTCACGAATATCGAAAACTAGTTCATGGGTATAGGCAGCACCAACGAGGTATCCGCCGGTGGAATGCTGAATCCCCTTGGGTTTTCCGGTAGAACCCGAGGTGTACAACACAAATAAAGGATGCTCGCTGTCCAAAGGTTCCGCAGGGCAAGTTTCGGTTTCGGCGGCCATCAATTCGTGCCACCACAGGTCACGCCCTGCTTGCATGTTCACATCGTTCCCACACCGTTTCAAGACAATGGCATGTTGAACGGTAGGAGATTTGGATAGGGCCACATCGACGTTTTCTTTCAACGGGATAATTTTGCCGCGTCGATAGCCACCATCTGCGGTGATGATTAACTTCGATTGAGCATCGTTATTGCGATCGGCCACCGCTTCCGAAGAGAAACCCCCGAAAACGACCGAATGAGTCGCACCGATTCGAGCGCAGGCCAGCATGGCAATGACTGCTTCGGGAACCATAGGCATGTAGATCGTCACGCGATCTCCCGCCACAATCCCCAGCCGTTTCAGTGCATTAGCAAACTTGGCCGTTTCGTTCAAAAGTTCCCGATACGTTAAGGAGCGGGTATCTCCCGGTTCCCCTTCCCAAAGAATGGCGGTTTTGTCCGCCCGACCCCCTTGAACGTGCCGATCGAGACAATTGAAACTGGCATTGATCTTCCCGCCGAGATACCATTTCGCATGCGGGGGATTCCATTCTAAGACCGTATGCCATTTCTCGAACCAAGTGAGCCGTTCCGCTTGAGTGGCCCAGAATTCTTCGGGTTTTTCCCGTGCCCATGCTGCCAAACGCTCGTAACCTTCGAGTGTTTGCACACGCGCTTTCGCGACAAACTCGGGACTCGGCGGAAAAGTCCGCGACTCTTTCAGCACACTGGTAATCGTAGGATCGGTTGCAGACATATACCCCCCAGAGAGGAAGAAGGAATATCACTCTATTTCTATCAGTCTATCAGTATCTCTATGGATTGGAAAAAGGAAATAGCCCCGTAGGCACATCACCCCATTTGATGCCGTGAGTAAACCGTTGCTTTGGTAGGAATCGGTTGAATGGTTGGTTCGTTGCTTTGGTTGGTCCTTTCTGGTTCTGGAAAATGTAACAAAATGGTTTGAACCAGCGGATTCCGAGAAAGAATCCACAAAATCCTATGGTAATGTCTTTTAGGAATAATCATAATAGAATCGAATAAGCTGAAAATAGGCTTTATGCAGGGTCTAGCTGATCTTCAGCTTTTGCAGTTATAGTTAAAAGGTTTTTGCAAATTTTGCTGGGCTTATCTTTCGGAGGTTTCAAACTTCAAACCTAGATTATCTGCAAGAACCCATTCTTCAACCGATGACTCGGATGTAGTCACAGAACCACCCCCTAATTCTTGGAGCGATTCCTCATGAGGAACTTCGTTTGTTGTACGTTTTTGCTTTGCGGACTTACCCTACAGGCCCATGCCGAGGCCGAGAAATTCTTTTCCGAACGATCCAAAGATTTTGGGGCAGTGACTTTTGGGCAGTTCATGGTTCACAAGTTCACCATAACCAACACCAGCAACCAAAATGTTCAAATTGATAGCGCTCGGGTTTCCTGTGGTTGTGTTTCTGCCACCATTGCCAAAAGGTTTCTCCGGCCGGGCGAATCAACCGAATTGACCACCACGATGGACACCTCGCGTTTCATTGGGTACAAGCAAGTGACCGTGTATGTGAGTTTCTCGGCCCCTTATCGGGAAGAGGTCAGCGTGGTTGTTTCGGCTACTCGCAACGATCGTTTCTCCAAATCTGCCGAAGAGTTTTCACTGGGGAAAGTCCCCTATGGAAAAGAGGCTTCTAGCACGGTGATTGTGACTGTTCGCGGCGAACCCAATTTTCAGATCACTCGTGCAGGGTCGGAAACCGACTATGTGAATACCACAGCGAAGCTGGTTCGTCGAGATACCAACGAGGTGGTTTATGAATTGGTCAGCACAATGAAACCGGGCTTGGAAGCAGGGATATGGACCACCAGCACTTACTTCGTGACCAATTCGACCACGACCCCAACCTTCCGTTTGCCTTTGCGAGTCGAAATTCTATCGGGTGCCCCCACGGCTACCCCCAGCGAAATTTCTTTCGATGTTACCAAAGTGGGTGAAGAGAAGACCCTGCGAGTTCTTGTGAAAGGGGAAAAGCCCTTCAAAATTACGGAAGTTCGAGGTCAAGCAGACGTTCTGAAATCCGAGTATAGCAAGGAACCAAAAACCACCCATGTTGTGAATTTGACCTACCGCCCCCAAAAGGCAGGCGTTCTGAATTCCCGAGTGGAAGTGCAGGTAGATTCTCAAGCGGCCCCCATCATTATCCCCGTCCATGGCCAAGCAGAATAACAACGCTATCTCTGGACATCCATTCGTCTTCCCCAGCCCAAGCGAAACCCTTGCCCCTTAGATAAGCAATCTGCACCAATGTGAGCGATTCCGGAAGCATCAAACCCCGATCCTTGTGCAAATGGTGGTAGGATATTTCCTTAATGACTTTAATGACACGCCTATCTACCGCACAGGCAGATAGGCAGATTCTTTTCCCCAAAGAATTCTCAGCAAGGATCGCTATCTCTCCCAGAAATTCATGACAACCGAGAGGCCCTCCGCCAACAAGTGTCACTCAACGGGAACTCGACCCCAAACCCCTTGTGAGA
>CAZFDX010000639.1:0-5622 GCA_964518325.1 uncultured Alcaligenaceae bacterium
AACAATGCCCGAACCAATTAAAACCGGTCCTAGGAATATCCAATACTACCTTAGGTCCATTGAAAAAAACGTACTTCGATGACAGCTGGAGCGCGATCGACAATCTCTTCATACCCCTCTCCCGGATCGTTCTTCAGAGGTCGCAGCGGCTTGTCACCCTGTCGATCGAGTTGTTCGATCAACTGAGGGATGCTTGCCACTTCAAACACAATGGCAGCGGTTCCCGCCGTAGGTTGCCCTTGTTTTAAGGCGATTTGTCCCCCCTTGGGCGCACGGAGTAGATAAAACCCGCGAGCCGAATCTTCATGGGTCCGAGTCATCCCGACGGTCTCATACCAACGGAGCGATTCCGTCAGGTCCGAAACCTGTAATTCGATCATAAAAAGTTTCATCGTTGTGTAATAACCTCGCAATCGACAAGGAATATCATGATGAATAAGGAGTGTGTGGGATCAGGCACCAACTAGGCTGAATCGAGCCAAGAAAAGCGGTCCGCCCCTTCGTCACACAAGAACCAAGAGCGACTGAGGATTCGCTTCGCCCCATCCTTGGCCCGATTCCGGATTCGGCAAAAGGTCCCCCATACCAGAGACGAACTCGGTCGGTTCGCTCCCACGAAATTTAGCCCAGAAAGCAAAAGGAATTTATGGAAATTCGGGTCTCAGAATTATCGCTGGTATTACTCGTCGGAGCTTCGGGTTCGGGAAAATCGACATTTGCCCGAAAACACTTTGCCAGCACGGAAATCCTCTCGGGCGATTTTTTCCGGGCCATGATCTCGGATGACGAGACAAACCAAAGCGTCTCGGGGGCCGCGTTTGAAGTCCTTCACCATGTGTGTACCAAACGATTGGGTTTAGGAAAGTTTACGGTCATCGATGCCACAAATGTTCTTGCCGAAAGCCGACGCCCCCTTTTGGAAATCGCAAGAATGCATTATGTGCCCGTAGTGGCGATTGTTTTGAAAGTCCCCCCCGAAATTTGTTTCGAGCGAAATCGATCGCGGGGAAATCGAAATTTCGGGCCTCATGTGATTGAAAATCATACCCGTTTTCTAGAAAAATCGTTGGAGCAACTCAACCACGAAGGTTTCAAAGCCATTCATATTCTCGAATCGCCAGAACAGATCGATCAAGTTCAAATCGTGCGAATCAAGGAAGAGTTCAATCTCAAAGAGGAGCTAGGCCCCTTTGACATTATTGGCGATGTTCATGGCTGTTTTGATGAACTCATTCAATTGTTGACCAAACTGGGATACGACTTGAACCCCGTTGAGGATATTGATGGTCAAAGGACCTATGATCTTTCGCATCCCCAAGGAAGAAAGCTGATTTTTGTCGGCGATTTGGTCGATCGTGGCCCAAAAACTCCCGAGGTTCTGCGAATGGTCATGCGAGCCTATAAGAGGGGGCTTGCCTATTCTGTACGGGGTAATCACGAAGATAAACTCCTCCGCAAAATGAAAGGGAACCCTGTGAAAGTCTCGGTCGGGCTGCAAAAGGCCCTCGATCAATTGGCAACGCAACCAGCTGGGTTTTCGGAGCGGGTCCTCGAATTTCTGGATCATTTACCGTTTCATATCATTCTCGATCAAGGACGATTGGTAGTAGCCCATGCGGGCCTGCCCGCAGAATTGCAAGGAAGGATCGCGGACCGAGTGCGAGCTTTTTGCTTGTATGGTGCCACCACCGGAGAAATGGATTCCTTCGGTCTACCAGTGCGCTTAGATTGGTCAAACGATTATCACGGCTTTGCCCGTGTGGTTTACGGCCATACCCCCAGCTACGAGGCCTTCTGGAAAAATAAAACCATTTGTATCGACACCGGTTGTGTCTTTGGTGGAAAACTGACCGCTTTGAGATACCCCAGTCTAGAAATCGTTTCGGTCCCTGCCCTGCAGACGTATATGGAGCCGAAACGACCGATGCTCCATCCTTCCGAAGACCCTCAGTAATTTTTTTGAATTTGTTGACACTTCAAAAGGATGATTTGTTCTCATCGATTGAAGACAATTTCATTTTGTGAGAGGTGAATGATCCTCTAAAAAATTGAGGAACTTGTCAGCGGATAATTAGAGGATAATCAAAGGCGGTAGCGGCAATCTGACCGAATCAAAGGCGGGCAGAATAAATTCCTGAACAGATCGAGGAAGTCGTTAGAATCGGGCACCCAAGAATAACCCGACCGTTAACCCCTGAAGGTTAGAGCCTCCCGGATAAATACTTCGCCAATGGGTGTGGTTGTATTCGGTCCGAACGCCCGAGGTGAAGGTCCAATCTCCCATCGGAACATCGACAGACACATGCCCCCCGACAAAGGCTTGTCCAAAGATCGAGTGAACACGAGTGTAGCCCGTGGGGTCTCCGAAAGGTCGAAAATCAGCATGCCCCGTACCTAAACGATAACCGACATCCAATCCGCCACGAAGCGTTCCTTCCGGTACCCCCACATATCCAAGGGACGAAAACCACTCGCGCCCGAAGCCCACCCCCACAGCGGTCCGGTGTAAGCGGAAAATACTCGCTCGGGCACCGCCGTTAATCACAACCGGAGGCGGAGTCGTTCCCCCGTTGAAGGTATAAAACCCATGCACATCGATGCTCCAAGCAGCATCGCCAGCCACATCAAAAAATAGCGAGCGAGCGCCCGTCCCCGCAGTCCAACCGGTTTTAAGAACATCAACCAAGGCACCGGACCCAAAAACAAAGCTCGCCCCACCAAAGCCGTAAAGCTCGTAGTTAATCGGACCATCGCCACCGATCGGGCCACAGCAATCCCCTGCCCCGTTGATTGGGTTTTGCGTCCCTGCAATCGGTGCGGTTTGAGCCGGTGATAAATAAGGTTGTGTTCCCGTCAACGGGGGAACCGTGACCGGATTCGTCGGATTTGCCGTAGGTTGACCAGGAATCGGAGTGAGCGAGGCGGGATTCCCCAAGGGAGCCGAGACAACTTGACCCGTGCCAGAAACCGGCAAGATTCCCGAGTTAGAGCGTGAACCAACCGCAAATTCACCCGCATTCGCCAGACCTGTACTGATGAAGACCAACGCCAGCGACCATTTCCGCAACCAGATCATGCCTAATCCTCGGGAGACTCCATTCGAGAACCAACCTCTTCTCACAAGACATCGGCAAGAGAAATGTTAAACTTTAAGGATTATAACGATACACTTGAACCTAGCCTGAACATCATGATTTTCGCCTTGCCAATTTGGCCAGCCCGAACATCACGATTTTTAACTTACCCTTTTGGCCAGCCTGAACATCACGCTACTATTACTTCTCTAAAAATGTAAAATGGACCTTTTACGATTTTTCAACGCAAAACGAGAGAGAAATGTCAACAGAACACAACAGTTCTAACGATTCCGGAGCATCCCACTCAGGGGCGGACCTTCGTGCCGTGAGATTAGAGAAATTACGCAAGATTGAGGAATTAGGCGTTGACCCTTGGGGGGGACGTTTCGACGGACATCAACCGATTGCAAAAATCCGCGAGTTACCCGTAGTCGCTTTCGATGACCATCCAACCGAACAGGTCAAAGCCGCCGGTCGGATTATTCAGAAACGAGACCAAGGAAAATTATTCTTTTTGGATTTATGGGATCAAACCGGAAAAATCCAAATCATGATCGGCCAAAAACAAGTCGGGGAAGAGTGTTGGAAACTCGTCAATTTGTTGGATATTGGGGATTTAATTGGTGTGGAAGGGGTGTTCGGCAAAACCCGTAAACAAGAGCTTTCCATCCGAGCCGAGAAAATTACCATTCTTTCAAAATCGTTGGAACCACATCCCACCAGTTATTTCGGGATGGAAAATATCGAGTTTCGTCTCCGCCATCGCTATTTGGATTTGATTCATACCCCCGAGACCTTGCAACGGGCCAAACAACGGGTGTTGATTATCCGCACGATCCGACAATTTTTGGACAATCAAGGATATATGGAAGTCGAAACCCCTACCTTGCACGCGATCGCGGGCGGGGCAGCGGCCAGACCTTTCACCACGCACCATAATGCCTTGGATATTGATCTGTTTCTCCGGATTGCCCTCGAATTACACCTGAAACGCCTCCTCGTCGGCGGATTGGAAAAGGTATATGAAATCGGGCGGGTGTTTCGTAACGAAGGCATCAGCGTTAAGCATAACCCCGAATTTACGATGATGGAGCTATATCAAGCCTACGGGGATTATCGCTCGATGATGGAGCTGACCGAAAATTTACTGGTGGCCTGTGTCGATGCCTTGGGGGGGGGCCGAGTGCGACCTTGGGCTGATAAAACAATCGATTTCAATCCACCATTTCAACGAGCCAAGTACGAGGACCTTTTCCGAGAACACGTCGGCTGTGACATGCACAACGAAGCCGAAGTGCTTCAAGCTGCCCAACGCATGCGGCTTAAGGATGTCCACACGAAAGAGCACGATGTTCGGGTTCACGAATTGTTCGAGGCTTGCGTGGAAGATAAATTAGTCGGTCCTGTCTTCGTTTATGATTATCCCGCTGCTTTGTGCCCCTTAACAAAGCGGAAACGAGAAAACCCCAAAATCGCCGAGAGATTTGAACTTTATGTTCACGGTATGGAACTCGCAAATGCCTACACCGAGTTGAACGATCCTCTCACTCAAGAAGAAACATTCAAACGACAATTAGCAGGTTTACCAGAAGAAGATTCGATGGCCAAAATGGATCACGAATTCATCTTAGCGCAACGACATGGGATGCCCCCCGCAGGAGGATTAGGGATCGGCATCGATCGGCTCGTGATGCTATTGACCAATACCCAGACCATCCGCGATGTGATTTTGTTCCCGCTCCTTCGACCCGAGGCTTAAGAAACCTTCGGTTCTGCTTTCGATGCAGGAACCCCCGAAGTGGGACACTTCCAAAACGAAAACCCTTTATATCGAATCGAGAAGAATCGATAGCAGGTCAAGGGAAATTAGCTCGACTTTTTCTTATGAGCCTGTGCGGTCTTGTGCCGTAGATAAGCGTGCATGAATTCATCGAGGTCCCCATCGAGAACCTTCATAACTTGGGGAACTTTGACATCAATCCCCTCTCGTTCATCCCGCACCAGAGTATAGGGCTGCAAAACATAACTGCGAATCTGCGAGCCAAAGGCAATATCCCCCTTAGCGTCGTATCGTTTTTCGAGATCGCCAAGACGTTTTTGCTCTTCGATAGCGTATAAACGAGCCTTTAGCAATTTCAAAGCATTATCGTAGTTCTTGTGCTGACTGCGTTCCGTGCGTGACTCGGCCCGCACCCCAGATTTATGAATCAGACGAACACCCGATTGGGTCTTGTTCTGGTGCTGGCCTCCCGGCCCTCCCGAGGTGAAGGTTTGCACCTCTAATTCCGATTCGTTAATCTCTATTTGAATATCGTCGTCTATCTCTGGGACCACATCGACCGCAGCAAACGAGGTTTGCCGAACATCCCCTGCACCAAAAGGGCTAATCCGCACCAGGCGATGCACCCCAATTTCGCTTTGCATGTAGCCGTAAGCATACTCGCCGATGATCTTGAAGGTCACTTGTTGGATGCCCTCTTCTAAATTCGGCTCCAAATCTTGCTCCTCGACGGTAAAGCCATGATTTTGCGCCCAACGGGTATAC
>CAZFDX010000640.1:0-5423 GCA_964518325.1 uncultured Alcaligenaceae bacterium
TCTTTGACCCGTTGTAAGGCCCGAAACTCTTGTTTTGCGCGGGGGTCTTCTGTATCACCGGATAGATTACCGAACAAGAATTTGATTGCTTTACGAATGCCACCGGGAGCTTCACACTCCCACACTTCACCATAACCACCCATACCAAGGGGTTTGATGAGTCGATAGCCCGGCAATGCTTCTGCATCTGGTTCGCGTATCCAGCTCATAAAACCGATTCCTGAGATTTGGACGTGTCCTATTGTTACAAGTTAAATCATGCTTTGGGATGTGTCCAAAAAACTCGGAACTTCTGTGCGAATTGCGTTCTTGCCATAACTCAATTCACTACCAACTCAGAAAAAAATCCTCTCTCTCAACTCACAAATTTCAGGCTTGAGTTCTTACGAATAAATTCATCTCGTACCTCAGGGATCATTCGGGCATTTCCTTTGAAACTTTCTATGAGTGTGGATATGAAGAAAGGGGTCGATAAATGGGGATTCAACCGAAGGGGCATTATCGAAAGGGAAAAAAGACGAAATCGAGTTACTTGATTACGTCAAAACTCCAAACATTCACAATGCCATCACGCCCGCCACTGGCGAAATACTTCCCATCGGGGGAGCATGCTACGGAGTGGACCCCTCCGGAGTGCCAACGTAATACCGCAAGTTCTTTCCCTTCCGCCACAGAAAAAACGCGAGTGGTCTGATCCTGAGATGCACATAAGACCATTTGGCCATCGGGTGAGAACGTCACGGACCAAATATCTTGCGAGGCCGCTTGGAAATTCGAGATGAGTTTCCCGTTCATAATGTCAAAAATGCGGATTCGCCCATCCCAACCTGCGGTTGCAAGCAAACTGCCATCGGGGGAGTAACTCACCGAGTAAACGGGACCGTCGGGATGTTTGAGTCTTTGGATCGACTCGCCACTTTCTGTTTCCCAAATTTTGACCGATTTATCGCTACTGGCAGTGGCAAAGGTTTTTCCATCGGGGGAAAAGGCAATCCCCATGACCATCCCTTGATGGCCTACCGTTTTAATGGGGTTGCGGGGATCGTTTCGCTTCCAGATGGTTACTAATCCCGTTCGGGTTCCCGCAACAATACGATCTCCTTTTGGAGAAAAGGCAATCGATCGGGCTGATGCTTCGAGTTGATAGCTATTGGTGGGTGCTCGGCGATCGTGTATGTCCCAAACTCGAACGTAACCGTCTTCGGTAGCAATCGCCAGATGAGACCCTTCGTTGTCGAAGGAGATACTCCATACCGGCGTGGTGAATTCTAGGGTGATGTATCCTTTGGCCCAGCCTGTGGAAGGTTCCCAAAATTTCACGGTACCATCTTCCAAGGCTGTTGCCATGATGTCCGATTTTGGGGAATAGGCAATCGAAAGGACCGAGCCTGTTTGTTTCGTCGTTTGGTAAAGTGGTTCGGGGCCCGATTTGACCAAATCGAGACCGGTGAGAGTATTGGGGTCTTCGTGAGTCGTGGGATGTGATCCACGTTGACCGATTAAAGTCCACTGGGTCAGTTGCGTCGCTTCCGTCACCCCCAGCAACAAGCCCAGCGAGCCGACGGTAGCAAGAAATCGGACGGCATTGCGTCTCAGCCAAGTGCGACGCCGCGAACGACCGAGAATCCCGATTTTGGACGTTTTTTTAGGATTCGAAGCCAACCGCACATATTGTTCATTGAGAAAGTTGGCGACTTCCAATGCGGAGGAGGGGCGTTCCACGGGGGATTTGGCGAGCAAACGATCGATCAGATTGGCCAACCAATCGGGGGTATCCGCACGCAGTTCTTGAACTGGTCGATGTGGTTGGTCCGTGACGCCCCTAAGAACCGCAAAGGCCGAATTCCCGTTAAACGGAGGCCGGCCCGTTAGCATTGCATACAGAACGCCACCTAAGCTAAATAGGTCGCTGCGGGGGTCCACAATCACTTCGCCCCGTGCTTGCTCGGGGGACATATATAAGGGGGTGCCTGCCACAAAACCCGTTTGGGTCAGTTTCACATCTTCATGGCCTCGGGCCAAGCCAAAGTCGGTGAGCATCACGCGACCAGTTTGCTTGTCGATCAGAATGTTGGCAGGCTTCACATCACGATGGATCAAATGATTGGCATGAGCAGCCGCCAACCCCGAAGCGACCGCTGCCGCGATCCGCACCACCTCAACGATCGGCAGGGTTTCCCCCATGTCGAGAATATCTTGGAGAGAACGGCCACGGACAAAATGCATCACAATGTAGGACAGGCCACGTTCTTCTTCATGCTCGACATGGTGGATAGTGACCACATTTTCATGCCCCACGGCCGCGGCCGCTCGGGCTTCTCGGCAGAATCGACCTTGGGCCAATTCATTTTTACTCAGTTGGGGGTCTAAGACCTTAATGGCAACCGTTCTCGAAAGGCGAGTATCGAACGATTCCAAAACAATCCCCATCCCCCCACGTCCCACGACAGACAAAACCTTGAAATGATGAAGGTAACCCAAGGCCCCTTCTTCATCCGTAGGCTCTATAAACGGCAGTTCATCAAGCAGCGAGGTGGGCTTGCGGATTTTACTCGCACTCGAGGCCCCATTTTTTTTGTACGCTCCACTACTCTGAGGAGTGGAATTCTTAGGAGGAGGGGGATTTTCCGATTTCCGTAACGGAGGACTACTGACGATCGCCGTGAGATTGTTCTTGATATCCTCTTCTACCGACGCCAACGCTTTCCAAAAGGCAGAATCGGCCTGAGGTTGATTCGGAGTCATCTGAGCATGTTGAATGATCCGAGAAGAACCAACCGCAAGTTGTTCAATAATTTTTTGACAATGCGGACAAGTATCCAAGTGACGATCGACCTCGGCTTGATCGGCTTCCGTCAAATGACCGGTGATCGCTGCTTGCAGGCGTTCGGTACTCGGACAGTTCAATGGCATGAGTGAACTTATTATAACAACCCCCGTCCAGAATATGAAAACGAATTCTGGCTTTTTCTAAAACTCGTCGCAAACCCCGTACCAAGTGTTATCAATTTACCTTTTTACGAGCATAAGTTCCCATCAGTTCGATTCGGTATCCATTCGATTCGGAATGAATTCGATTAGCACGAAAGTGGTTCGCCTTGCCATCATCCGCCTACTGTGTGCTTTAACAAGATTAGCAAATAGGACCTTTTCCTAATTCTAGTATGGGCTACTCACACTAGTTATGGGTTACTCCCACGATCAGCTTATTCCCCTAAGGAGACTTCAACGGCCTTACGAACATCCGCTACGGGAATAATGTTGATCTGCTGGGCAATCGTTTCGGGAATTTGTGACACGACCGAGGCATTCGCTTGAGGAATCAGGACATTTTTTCGACCCGCCCGAACCGCTGCCGTGATTTTGTGGAGCAAACCTCCTACCGGTCCTACATCCCCATGCAGGGCTACTTCTCCAGTAAACGCAAACCCCGGCTTGACGGGTTTCCCTGTTAGTGCAGAAACCATCCCGACTAAAAAAGCCAATCCTGCCGAGGGGCCAAACTTAGGCTCGGCAATCCGCACCAAATGCACCGCGACTTGCTGGGTTTTGAGACGTTGTTCCGAAATGCCCAATTCGCGGAAATTGGCTCGGATGTAGTTGTAAACAGCTTTAATAGAATCGACCAGCACCGTATCGCGGGACCCCGTCACGTTGATTCCCGTAGAACCATTCAAGCAAGAAACTTGGATTTGCAATATATCGCCACCGACTTCTTTGCCCCCTTCGGTGACCACACATAAACCCGTGACGGCACCGACCACCGCTTCGGTATTCAAACGATCCACCAAAGGATCGATGGTTTCCTTACGGGGTTGCAGGTCTGGGGCAAAATGTTGAGACAGGTGAACGGGGCCAATTAGCTTCGGCTTAAATTCGCCCGGCGCTAGGATGGATAATTGATTATGAACCCGTTGCCTTAATTCACAAGCAAAGGTCACAACTTCCAAAAGGTCCTCAAAAGTCCAGTTCCCATCCGGATACAAAATCTTCAATAGGCCCGATCCGATTCGTTCAACCGCGACTTGATCGCGACGAGTCACCCCTGCTTGTAACGGGACGGAGCGCACTTTATCGGCAAAGGAATCTTCCCGTAGGCGGCATAGAACTTCACCAAAGTAGTCGATCACGAAGCCGACCCCTGTGGTCAACGAGCTAGGGGTGATTTTCGGCATCTCCCAACCGGGAAGATAGCCATGGATACGATCATGAAACGCGGTATCGATTAATTCTTTCGGCAAAGGTTCGAGCAAATGCACATATTTGGGGTGCGGAAGATTTCCTTCGACATCGAGATTTCCCGCAAAAACAATCCCCGCATCGGAGGTGAAGCCTAAAGAACCTCGGCTAAAGTGCCCGCTCTCCATGTAATCTTTCAACGTCGAGATCGTTTCGTTCTCATCGCCGAAGTTGGTATGGGCAATTTCATCAAAAACAACGACTTGCCGAGTTCCTAGAATGCCGGTTTGTTTGTTCTGCAAATTCACAAACAGATTCGCCGGTGTGGTCTTTCCGCCGGAAATGGTAAACACACGGGGCGATAAGTTCCGTAACAAAAACGTCTTGCCCGTTTGGCGAGGCCCTAGCTCGATCATGTTGACGTTGCGTTCAACCAACGGAACCATCCGAGAAAGCAATAATAATTGTGTCCGCCGATCGGGAAAGGCCCCTGCGGAATATCCCGCCGATTGTAACATCAGGCCGATCCATTCCTGTTTGGAGAAGTGCTTGCGAAAACTGCGATACTCATCTACATTGGGGGGACCGACTTGGAAGGGAGTGAAAGAAATAATTTCGTTGGGTTGGTCCCGATCTTCCTCGGGGGCATATTTGACCCGCACGGTTCCCCACAGCCCGCCCAAGAGCAAGCCGGGATGCTCTTGCGGAATGTTCGCGGGGACACGCACCTTACTATCCCCAAGGGCCTGAATTTTACCGACCCGTTGCCCCTGTTTGAGATCGACACGCACTTCCACAAAATCAATCAGGATCACTTCCCCTTTCGCGAGCAGTTTATCCTTCAACAACTCCCGATGTTCCTGATCGGGCAATAATTCTTTGATTTTCGCTTGAATATCTTCGAGATTTTGCCGCCAAGTGTCTGGTTTCACATACTTGGCAATGAGATATTCTGAAACGTAACGGGGTAAGCGAGAAAACGATGTCGATGCCGACAACGATTTTATGACCACTTTATCACCCAAAACCTGACGGGCTTTTTGGTCCAACGCGGTCAAAGGATATTCATCATATATGGACATGGTGCAAATTCCAAAAACATCCTCTCAATCGGGGTTATGTCGTAAATCCGTTGGGGGGGGGGCGACCGGTTCTACCGGAGGGACCCCGTCGGGGACCATGAATTTTTCGGCGGCCCCCCGATCCAAGCGCCCGGGCTCCCCGGCTCGTTCGATAAATTTCTT
>CAZFDX010000641.1:0-4379 GCA_964518325.1 uncultured Alcaligenaceae bacterium
CGCCGGTGCCGGTGCCGCCGGAGCGGGAGTGGGTAACACGGGAGCCGGTGGCAGTTGGGCCGCAGGTGGTTTCGGTAACGGAGCCGTCCCCGCAGCCGAGGGACGAGCCGCCGGTGGAGGAGGTAACGGCACTGCGGGAGCGCCGAACGATGATTTATTCCCCAACTGGGGCCGAACCATCGAGCTGGATCGACGTTCGGCAACGAATGGTTGCAGAGCTTCGACAATTTCTTCTGCCGAGGCGTATCGTCCATCGGGTGATTTTTGCATCAATCGTTCAACAATCTCGGCCATGGCTTCGGGAACATGGGGGGCCACTTCCCGCACGGGAACCGGTTGTTTGAATTGGTGGGCCATCATCTTTTCCACGGCTGTTCCATCGGGGAAGGGGTATCGCCCTGCCAAGCAGTAGTACATCACACACCCCAAGCTATACTGATCCCCTGCCGTGGTGCGGTTGGTGGGTTCCATGATACTTTCGGGGCTGGCACAATCCAAACCGCTGGTCAACGTGTTCGCGGTGGACATGGTATCGACAAGCGATTCGCCTTCGTTTTCGGCCAAAAGGGAACCGATGCCAAAATCCAAAATGCGGGCTTGGCCGTCGTTCCCCAAAAGGATATTAGAAGGTTTAATCAAGCCATGGAAAACGCCATTTTGATGGGCAACGGCCAACCCTTGGGCCACTTGGCTAATGATCTGGGCCGTAGTTTCGGGGGTGAGGCGTCCTTCCCGAAGAATCCGGTTTTCGAGTGTTTCGCCATCGACTAAAGGCCAAACCAGATAATGTTGCCCACCGGCGGTACCGACATCGATGAAAGGAACCACACTGGGATGACTGAACTGGCTGAAGGCCCGAACCTGACGCCGCGCCAAACGCACATTCCACATGCTCCGTCGCGGTAAGACCTTCACGGCATACCAGTTCGAGTCGGTCTTGGAAGAGGCCTTGTAAACTTGCCCCATGCTCCCTTGGCCGATCGTATCGATCAGCACATAGGGGCCAAGTAAAAGCCCTTGGGTTTTCCCCGAAAGGATACGCTCAGCTTGGAATGGGCTGAGAATCCCCTGCGAAATTAAGTATTCTGCCAGTGCAGGGGGTTCCGCTCGGGGGTTTCTTTTCAGGAACTCTCCTACGATTTGGTCGAGTTGGCCTCGGTCGATCAGACCGCTCCGACGGAGATCCCAAACAAACCATTCACAAGCGCCCAGTTCGTTACTGACCATGAGGGTGTTCCTTACAAACAAATCCAACCGCTGTTCCCACCCAATGCCAGCACGCTGCCAACTTGGTAGGATAGATGGAGTTCTAGTTGCTTTAAGCCTAATTTGTGTTTTCTTCTTGGTCAACGAACATAAGGCAGATTTTCGATTCTTTGTCTATTTCGTATCAAAAAGAAATTCAACATTAGGTTCAAAACTCTAAGCGAGAAATTATGCCAGTTCGTTCTTCAGACAAATGCCCCTGTGGTTCTGGAAAGTTCCACAAGGACTGTTGCCAACCGTATTATCCCCAAGTGGAAAAGGCGATTACCCTCTTTTCTAAAGGGCAAAAGGCCGCGGGGAAACAAATTTTAGACCAATTAATCGTTAAATATGGCACAAATTTCCCCGTTTGGCTATACCGTGCCGATTATTTTTTCGGAATGGACGATACCCCTGAGGTCGAAAAATGTATCGAGAAAGCCCTCGAACTGAACCCCAATGCCGGCTATGCCTTCTTTCTGAAAGGGGAACTCCGCCGGAAAGAGGGGGAAGAGCAGGGGGCCATGATCCTGTACCGCAAAGCCCTTGAGCTGCTTCCTTACCCCAATAATCTGACCTTGCTCTCGCGGATTGGCTTTGTGATGGCCAACCTAGAACTGAGTCGGAATAACCACTTGGCCGCTCTGCCTTTGATCGAATTCGTTCGCAAAGCCAGCCCGAACGATCCACAACTCACACAAAGTTACGAGGCGATCTATGGCGAATCTTCCCATCTCCCGATAAGTGCCCGTCGCGCCTATCGTTTCCGTCCCCAATTCACCAATGCCCCTTCCACGAAAGAATGGGAAGCGGTTATCGGCAAAGGGATCGATACGAAACTCTCGGATTTGGTAAAGGGAACTGCCGAACTGGCCGAACGTTTTCCCGACAACCCCGCCGCTTGGTTCAATGCGGGTTTCGCCAAAGCCCTTGTTGGGAATAATCGGGCGGCCCTTCAAGACCTGTGGAAATCCCTTGAGTTGGACAACAACCCCGAGACCCAAGCGGAAACGGGTGCCCTTATGATGGTGCTTCGTTCTTCTCGCGATTTCGCCAACGAGGCCGATTTTACTTTACAAGGTGTCACCTTCAATGTGAAGAACTTGAAAGCCTTCAAGGAATGGTTGGATAAAAAACAGCGAGACCACGACTTTGAGTTTACCGATGTCAACGAAGAACGTACCGAAGCCTTCGGGATGTTCACCTATAAAGAGCCTCGTTTGATTGACGGTAAATACAACCTTTATAATCAGGCCCATGCCCGTTTCAGTGGATCGAGCGTTCAAGCATTCACGTTTGACGCGGAAAAAATCGCGGCCTTGTTGAACGAGATTCAGCAGGTCGATGCGGAGTGTATCACTCCACCGACGACATCGACTTTGGATGGGACGATCGGGCAAGTGCTCCCGTTTATCATGCCCACACTGCACCGTTATATCTCACCTGCCGAGCAGAATTACGAAAATTTCGCCCAACAATGTACGGAAGATTTGACCCGTTTCTTCGAGGAACGATGGTTGAATATGCCTTTGAAATCTTTAGATGGCTTGACCCCCTTGCAGGCAAGCACAGACCCGAAGTATCAGAAATTGCTTCGAGGGATCATTCGGTATTACATAGAATCGGTCAAGCTCTTGAACTTCACGGGTGAGAATCAGGGGGGCTACGATCCCAACCGATTGCTTCGTAAATTAGGTTTGCTCAGCGGCTCCGATTCGGTCGATTTCGATGTCATGCGAGCCGAGGATTTGGCAGGTGTCCCCACCGAAAAACTCACCGACGAGCAGCTTCTTAAAGGCTTCCAAGCCGCGATCCGTTTGAACGCCGACGAAGCCGCCAGTCGGTTTGCCAAAACCGCGATCACCCGCTCGACCATTGCCGACCGCTTCGTTTATTTCAATCATTTGATCGGCCAAGCGACCGGTGAAGACGTTCTGAAATTGCTCGATGAAGCCATTGCCAGCGATGCCGCAACCAACAACGGCAGCCGTGCCAAGGACCTCGCCTCCCGAAAGGCACGCTTGCTCATTAAGAATAACCAAGTCGAAGAGGGGCTACGTTTACTCGATTCGTTGATTGCCACCGAAACGGGTAACTTGAACCTTTACGGCATGGCAGCAGAAACATTACTGGGAGCCAAACAAGCCCGATTGGCCTTAAAGTACGCCGAAAATGGTGAAGCTCTCGCGAAGAAAGCGAACGATAAAGATCGGATGGGGTATTTCGCCGAGTTGATGGCTGCCACGAAGAAACAGATCGAAGCAGAAACCCCACCGCCTCCCCCTGCCGCTGAGGTTCCTGCAACGGAGGTAACTCCCAACGCGGTCCCCGCAGGCACGGAACCGGCTGCAACCCAGCCCAGTGTAACCCAGCCCACTGCAACGGAACCGGCCTCGACCGAACCGGCCACAACCGAGACGCCTCCCGCTTCCACTTCTGCTGCAACCCCTGCGACTGGCGAAAACCCCGTCACCGGTTGAGAAGTTGCGATTGATTCTTGATCCGTTGAATCCCGATACCCCTGCGACTGGCGAAAAACCCGTCACCGGTTGAGAAACTCAGGCGGGTGAGGTTCGTTCGAGTTGGCTCTTTTGACTTTTTTGAACGAGTGACTTGATTCAACTCAACGGGAGCGATCAACGGGCGACCAATTTCCGTTTGACGCGACGGGCCAGCCCCACAAGGGATTTGAGACCCACAACCCGATCGTGCCATTTCGGTGTGACATCCGAACGGCTACTGCGTTGGGTACCCAGATTGGGTCGCGCCACCAAAGTTCGCGAGCCGGGATTTTTCGCTCGATAAAAATTGATGCCCGCATCGGGATACATCGGTCCCCCGTCGGGATGCCCTCCGCGACGAACCGCTGCCTGTTCAAAAAATTCGATGAGCTGATCTCGGTAGGCTTCGTTCAAGCCGTAAAAATGAGCCAAAATGATGCCCCCATCGAAAGGGACCAATTCCGAAGGCTGATCGCTAGGGGTATCGAGAGCATGGCCAAAATAGACAATATCCCAAGGTTGGGATTGCAGTTGTTCAACCAAAAGATGTTCATCCACCACAAATCGGGGCGCAATTTGGAGGTCATCCTCGATCACCAAGACGGTTTTGGCACCCTCGGCTTTGGCCTTTTT
>CAZFDX010000642.1:0-5697 GCA_964518325.1 uncultured Alcaligenaceae bacterium
GTTTGTTACCCCCTCCCCGTGTGAGACACTCCTCGGACCAACTTTCCGAAACTAACACATCAATTATCACTTATGCGTTCGTTCTGAGCCGTTACCAAGCCCTTGTTTTCTAGGTGTTTTTGTGATTCTGTTTGGTTTTAGAATATGCCGTTTTTGGAAGCAGAGGTGTTTCTATCGGTGGCCGAGTGTGACACTCCTCGAACCTCTCGGACTCTCTCAACTGTCAACCGGCGGGGTGAAAAGTTTTTTGTAAAAAACTCAAAGGGCTTCTGGTTGACAGTCGGAGAAACTTTTTCTCATTTTTGACCTTTTGCGTGAAATATTCTGGCCCAAGTTAGAGTTATGTTCTCAAGGTACCTTTTTTTCCGGCTGTCCTGTGCGTTGGTAGGCTTCGTTCAGCAATGCTTTACGTATGCCAGTCGTATCAGGTAGTTTTTTCTGTGACTCTACATATTCGAGCAGCGTAAGGGCAGTGATGGCATAGGAGCTTTCTGGAGTTGGACTTTGGGATCGTTTGGCCTCAAATGATGCCCGACGTTTATACTCTCGTCTGGCAGCAATCATTGCAATCTCTGCTGCAGATTGAAGAATCGTATCTCGACAGTCTGCAAATTCAGGTTTATTGGGAACTAGATAGATCAATTGGGCAGCTTCCAGAGCAATTTTGTGGATGTACCACTCTGCTGGGAGGCCATCCTTATCGCGAGCCGTTGCTGCCTCGAAGAATTTTAGTTGAAGTTGAACAATGGGGTCGTTTTTGAAGGGTGTCTTAGCCGCAAACAGCTTGAAACTCTCCGATGCCTCGGTCAGTTTGCCCTCCTTTTTTTCTTCATTCACTATTAGATATCGACTTGCATTCCAACACATCATCTCGCAGTATTTGGTATTAATCGTCTCTATATGGCTTTCAAATTTTCTTTGGAAATTTTGTTGAATCCTGAGAATATTACTTCGAAGTTTATCATCGATTTCCCGCAATGCTGCGTTGGTCTCGGCGTACTGTTTCCTCATTAAAGTCTCGGTTGCAAAAGCCCGAATCGAAACTCGGAACAAAGAGCCAAATAGGTCATCAGTGTCAATATCGTTTAAATATCCGAAATGTTGGATTCTCGAAGTTGATGAAGAAATCGTGTTGTAAATGTTCTTCGTTTGATCTTTTTCTACTTGAGAATCTTTAATGGCTTTCTCCCAACTTCTATTTCGTTCTTGTAAATCCTTCTGGATTTCCCTAACAGTGTCCAGAATCTTATTGAGTGATTTTTTGTCATTTGACGGGATGTTATCTGGCATTTCTTGAATGCAGATTTGCAAGTTTTCGATAATGACATTCAATTTTTTATCGTCGAACATATTGAGGTCGACCATCAAGTTATGGTAGGCTTTTTGATACATCCAACGATAAAGTTCATACTTGCTCTCTTTTGGGGATTCTGGGAGGTCTATCACTAAAGGCCAATCTCGCGTTGGTTTCACCGTTGGTGTGGGGAAAATACTCTTTTTATCGTATCTAGGGTACCATAGAGGGTGTTCTATTTCGACCTTAAATTTTCGCAGATACATTTCCTCGATATTCGCCTGCTGTAGTGTGACATTGTCATAAAAAATCCAAGTATCATTGAGTCTGTAAGTAATGCTTACCTTTTGAATCACTTTATTACTGAGGCGGTCGGTGTAAGTCGACAACCAATGAAGCACTCCTGTCGAATCAATACGTTTCGTACCTGATTTAATATTGAGTTCAACGGCAATTGGGCCAGTAAGGATTTCTTTTTCCTTTTCCTTGGAGTAGAAAGTTGTACCCAGTTCGGGCATCGCAAATTCAATACTCGGTTTCTTCTTTTCGAGCGCAGGCTTTTCTTGGCCGTGTGCATTTTGACCAAAGATGAAGACCATTGCTTCCATGAGGCAGGACAGGAGGACGAACATCTTTTGCATAACAACATCCTTATAAGAAGGTTTGCGGGTACTTCGGAAAGTAACCATAATCTCTAGACAGAATCTCGAGTTGTTTTGTCGCCAAAAGGACAACAACTCTAATTGACCCTGAAAGGAGACGTATTCAGTTGCAATTAAAATCGAGAGTGTTGAGGGGAGACCAAAACACCCCTCTTAAGAACGTTACGTGTTAAGTTGTCAAATGAGGAAAGCAAAATGTCGCAATTTATGTAATTGAGTTTGGAACAGTGAACTTTACTAGAGCCTCTCACAAATTTCTATCAGAGCACGCTCAAAATGTTTGCGTGGGGTATAGGGGTGAGCGACTCGAATTTTAGAAACCTCTTCCCACAAGCGACCTTCAGCCCGTTCTTGGGCAATCGCTCGGTTATCGATGCTCAGCTATTCGATGATCTTTACGTAGATTTGCTTTTTGATTGATTCCGAAAGGTGTACTTAGTTTGTTAGATAGTGTGTTATGGGGTGCTGCGAAACCGACCTGATTCAGATCGCCCCCTCGATTTTGGGTCTACTTAAATAAGAATATGGTAAATAAAGCGGTTTTATGCTGCCCTATATAGCCAATTCAGCAAATGTGTAAGTAAATCGATGTTCATATTACCTCCCCGACAAGGATTCGAACCTTGGACCCGCTGATTAACAGTCAGCTGCTCTACCGCTGAGCTATCGGGGAATTATTACCTTTCACACATAGACTAACATACTCAGCACTAGGTTCGTCAGCAAGAGGGAATTTTTTCTCCCTGCCATTTTTAAAGCCCTTCCTCCGAAACGGATAGGTTCTTTTTCTTGGTATCGATTGTAGCGACGGGCTTCCAGCCGTCTGCCGATGGAGAACTTTGCTGGTTATTCCTTTTATTCTCTACCTTGGCGATGTTGAAGAGAACCCGAAGCTACAGCTAGACTCAGGTCAACAACTCGTCTTGTTAAAAAATCCCAACAAATTTTGCTGAATTGTGTCATTTCATCGTATCGAGCAGGACATTAAAGTTAGATGGATATTTGAACAGGCTCCAATCAATTCAAACTCAATCAAGGACCGGTTCGGGAGAAACCTATGGGGCATGTCTGCTTCGGTTGTAATGGTAGTGGTACTCGAACATTCGATTGCCGACCCTGTGGCGGTTCGGGCCGATTTCGTGGTACCTGCCGATCTTGTGAAGGTTCCGGTGAAGTCTGGTTCGATGCGAAGGAATGTTTTACCTGCGAAGGTACTGGGCAAAAAAACGGAAATACCTGCCGCAAATGCGAGGGGACGGGAACCTTTAAGCCTGCGACTTCAAAGACGTGTCGGAAATGTGATGGTAGTGGAGGATTTACTGCTTCGTGCCGTAAGTGCGGGGGGAGTGGTACGTTTCGAGTCACTTGTAAACGATGCGATGGAAGTGGAACCTACCATAAGTCCAGCGGAAATTTCGAAGGGAAGTTTGTCGCTTGGGCGGTTCGTCAGGCTATTATGCCGGATTTTGGGGTTTTGGATGTGGTCAGTTGGTTTTTCGAGGACAATTGATGAATCGCTTGAAGCCGAGAATATCACCAAATTCTTGGTGGCGATCGATCTTTAAGAAGGCTGTTTAATCAAGGAAGATTGGTTTTTGCAGATTGGGGAAGGGCATCGAGTTCTGTCTATCATGGCATGGCTTGGGCTGTGATACCGACAATCTTTACCAAGCCATCTCATCGAGGTATTGATATGCGTAAATACGCCCTCCAGACTGTCTTAGCTGGGTTCACGATCATGACGTTCTTGATGAGTACCAACACGGTACAGGCCCAAGAACGGAAAGTTTCGCGTGAGTACCTAGCAGTGATATACTTGGCGTTTTTAAACGAAGAGGGTTATAAACCCGAGTTGAAAGGGGAAGGCAAAGACCAAGTTATTCTGTTCAAAAAGGCTGGAGCTGTCTATGTGATTGAAATTCGGCCTGATGACCCCACCTATTTCCGTATCGTCAAGCCAAACATTTGGAAAGTTGATTCCAAAGAAGAGAGAATCCTAGCACTTGAAGCCGCTTCCTTTTCATCGGGTGGGACCAAAATCGCCAAAGTATATCTAATGCAGGATTACGTTTGGATTTCGGCGGAGACACATGTTCCCAATCCCGAGGGATTTACTGCGGCGTTTGGTCGTTTGATGCTTACGATCGAAGCGGCGGATATCAAATTTAATGAGTCAATGAGAAACCTGAGTCGGAAGAAAGATAATTAGGCGGGTCGATTGCGTTTCGTGATCCTCTCCTGAATGAAATCCATCTCAAAATGAAATCCATCTCAAAATTAGATGAGTGATCGAAAGCATGGCACGTCGGCTTGAAGTCTCGATGCTGGCTGTATAAAATATACTTCTGTAGAGCGGTTGATGTATCCAACGGTTGACAAATCGACCCATTCCTCTCACAATCAAGACGATCGATTCGTCTTACCTTATGTTTGTAGGTAGCTTAGAAGTTCGCTTGTTCCTTCGGGGGTCGCAAACCTTGAAGGAGAAACGTCAAGTAGTCCGAAGTCTTTTAGAACGAATTCGGAATCATCATCAGGTGTCGGCGAATGAAGTCGCGCATCGGGATGATGTCAGGCAAATTGTGGTGGGTTTTGCGACGGTTCAACCCGATTCCCAGACTGCAACCGAGGTGCTGCGGCGCATCGAAAATGCCTTGCGTTGTCATCCGGAGGCCCAGTTTCTTTCGGCTCGGTTGGATGTTCGATCGTTTGAAGATTTTGTATAACCCTAGGAAACGATTACTCGCATACCTATGAAACAACATCGCTTAGCTCGGTTGGCTGAGGTGGTCCGAGAGACGGTCAGCGAGGCCATTTTATTTGAATTGAAGGACCCGCGAATCAAGTTCGTCACGGTGACTCGTGCGGAAGTCTCTGCCGATTTGCAACATGCCAAAGTTTATATCTCGGTTCTCGGTTCCGAGCGAGATGCCAAACTGACCATGCACGGTTTGCAGAGTGCATCGGGCTTCATCCAAAAAAAATTGGGCGATCGAATGCAGACCCGTTATGTGCCGGTCGTACAATTTTTTATTGATGAGGGGGTAAAAAATAGCCTAGAAATTGCTCGCCTTCTTGCTGAAGAAAAGGCGATGGCAGCGGCTAAGGCAGAAACTCAGGAAGACGAAGTCTCGGAAGATTCTAAGATAAAACCCAGCACCGAACCAAAATCGATCGATTAAGGATCGGTTTGTGTGATATTGCTTGCCCTTGTTAGGTCTTGAAGAACAACTCGAGTTCGGGAAGCCAAGGAGAGGCCGACGGATGCCAACCCACACGAAGCAGAAAATTGTCGATCATGCGATTGGGATTCTCAAAAAGAAATACCCAGTCGGGGAACTGCCCCAACGCTCGGTCATTCAACATTTTATTTATGGCATTATCCGTGAAGGGACGACCAAAGAGATTGCCGACCGGTGCTTTGAAAATCTCATTTCGTCTTTCATCGATTGGAACGAACTCCGAGTCTCGACCCCTTCCGAACTAGTCGAGGTGATGCGCGAGCTTCCCGATGCTGCGGCCAAGGCCCGTAGGACGACCGCGACAGCCGGCCGGCGCCGGCGATTCGTGGCTGCGCTTGCCGATGCCGGTCGGCCGCCGCGCATCGGGCGCGGATCCCCTGGATCAGGCGGGGCTCCGGGCGTATCAGCAGGTAGGGCGGCAGAAGAATCAGGGCGTCGAGCTGCCCCGCGGGCAGGTACTTCCGGCGCGGACGGCGGTCGAAGTCGAGAACGGGTGGGG
>CAZFDX010000643.1:0-2422 GCA_964518325.1 uncultured Alcaligenaceae bacterium
TTGTGACCGCCCTCATCAGCATGGCGATTACTGCACCGGTTCTTCGTTTACGAGGGGATTATTTTGCTCTCGTCACTTTAGGATTTTGCGAAATTGTCGTGACCGTACTCAAGGAGTTTGAGCATATCACGGGGGGGAAAAAGACCCTGCAGAATTTACGCCCTCCTTTGTTTCCGGAGTTCCTGAGTTCTCTGGAACAAAGCCTTGATCTTGTGGGGAAGTGGCGTATTTTCCCCATTTTTTACTACATCTGTCTTGGCTTGCTGCTTTTGATCTTCTTGGGTTTGCGCAACCTCGAAAAATCTCGAATTGGGCGTGGCTTTGTTGCGATCCGCGAAGATGAGCTGGCTGCCAGTGCGATGGGCCTAAACCCCGCGAAACTGAAACTCATGGCCATTGGGATTGGCTCGGGAATCGTTGGCCTTGCAGGATGTTTGTTTGCCGTCCACAGTACCAACACGACCGAACCTCAAGTTTCGTTTACGTTCAATGTCTCGGTGATTATCTTGGCGAGCGTTATTCTCGGTGGAATGGGAAGCCGGACTGGCATGCTCGTCGGGGTGCTTTTGCTGTTGGGCTACGATAAAATCGGCACGCGATTACTCAGCGATGTTTTGAGCCAACTACCTGACAAACCTTACTTCAAACTTTCGAGTTGGCGCTACATGATTTTCGGACTGGTTTTGATACTGATGATGCGGTTCCGTCCCTATGGAATTATTCCTGAGAAACGAAACTAAATAGATGACCTGACCCTATGCTTGATGTTCAAAAAGTCACGATGCGTTTCGGGGGCCTTGTTGCCGTCAATGAGGTCGATCTCCATGTAGAGCGGGGACAAATTTTTTCTGTCATTGGCCCCAACGGAGCTGGCAAAACCACTTTGTTCAATGCCGTGACCGGTATCTATAGCCCCACCTCGGGACATGTGCTTTTTGAAGGGCACCGGATTCGTCTGCCGTTCACCATCTGGACGGCCCTAAAAGGGGCCTTGATCGGGATTCTCACAGGGATTTTTTTGACCCTCATTGCTATCGATGTCAATCAATTTTGGAAAGTGACCATCAAAGATACGGCAGCGGCCTATCGGCAACAGAAATTCCCCAAACAGGTCGCTTGGTCAAACGCGATGGCATACCTTTCGGAGCGCTCCGAAACCGTGAGCATTTCCTTTTCGGTGGGGTTCTTGTTCGCTACACTCGGATATTTTGCTGTGTGGAATCGTTCCCGTCGCACGCCTGATGTGGTGGCTCGCGGCGGATTGGCCCGAACCTTTCAGAACATTCGATTATTCCAAAACATGACGGCCCTAGAAAATGTGTTGATTGGCATGGATCGTGAGCTGAAAGGGAATTTCCTCACCAACTTTTTTATTCCTCCTTCGATCCGCAAAAGCGAGAAACGGGCCATTCAGAAAGCTCATGAATTACTTGATTTTGTCGGTATCGGATCACGCCATAACGAATTAGCCAAAAATCTCCCCTATGGGGACCAACGACGATTAGAAATCGCCCGTGCTTTGGCATGTAATCCGCGATTAATTTTGCTCGATGAACCGGCTGCAGGGATGAATCCTCGTGAGACGGTTGATCTCATGGGTCTGATCCGCAAAATTCGAGACCTAGGTTACACCGTCCTTCTCATTGAACACCATATGAATTTGGTGATGGGGATTTCCGACCGGATTGCCGTGTTGGAATATGGAATCAAAATTGCCGAGGGAACCCCAACGGAGATTCGCAATAATCCCAAAGTAATTGAAGCCTACTTGGGCAAGGAAGAGGTCAGCTAATCATGTCGCAACCGATTCTCGAACTCAAAGGGGTTCATACAAGTTATGGTGTGATCGAGGTTCTCAAAGGAATCTCCATCAAAGTAGAACCCAAACAAATCGTCACCGTCATTGGCGCCAACGGTGCGGGAAAAACCACCACCCTCATGACGATTTCCGGCTGTGTCCCCATCCAGAAAGGGGAAATTCTTTTCAATGGGCAACCGATTCACCGAACGCCTGCCCATCAGATATTGAAAATGGGGCTAGCTCAATCGCCAGAAGGTCGCAAAATTTTTCCACGCTTGACCGTCAAAGAAAATCTGGAAATGGGGGCCTTCACCCGTAACGATAAAGCAGGCATTCAACAAGATATTGAGAAGGCCTATCACTTGTCCCCCAACCTCAAAGACCGGCAAAAGCAACTGGAGGGTACCCTCCAGGGGGGCGAGCAACAAGTGCTTGGCAGTGCGCGTGCTTTGATTCGCCGGCTCACCCAGCTATTGCTCGATGAGCCTTCCCCCGGTCTGGCTCCCGTGCCTGTCCTGAGAATTTTCCATCCCCTCCGGGACCTGAACCGGGACGTCCGTTCTTTACTGCGGGTCGACACAAAGCCACCTATGCATTGCGAGATTGCTCCCCGGGTGTATT
>CAZFDX010000644.1:0-3975 GCA_964518325.1 uncultured Alcaligenaceae bacterium
GCGATCCCCTTTCGGGCTGGGAAATCGCAGGGAACGATCCCAAAACGGGTGAATCCGCCATCGGCAAACCGCATGTGGCGATTTTCTACCCCGAGAAACCTTTGAATACCAACGAATTAAAACTCGAATTATTCTTTGAGCGTTACTACGCTGCCAGCTTGGGACGATTCCGCGTTTCGGTCTCGACCAAGGGGGAACATCCCGATCTCAAGGTGATTCCCTCACACATCGAAGACCTGTTGCGGAAACCTTATTATGAATTGGGTGAATCGGACCGGAATTTGCTCACGGAATTTTTCTTGATGCAGGCCCCCGAGGTTCAGAAAACCGCCGACGAAATTCGGGCCTTGATTAAATCGTTGCCTGAATATCCTACGACCCTTGTTTTGCAAGAACGCCCCAAGGAATACCCCCGACCGACCCGAATCCACAAACGGGGTGAGTTCACTCAACCGGCCGATGAGGTACAAGCAGGGATTTTCTCGATCTTGAATCCGAAAAACGCACCGGCTCCGAAAGATCGACTAGAATTCGCTCGCTGGTTGGTCTCACGCGAGAATCCTCTCACGGCACGGGTGACGGTCAATCGAGCTTGGGCGGCCTTCTTCGGACGGGGTTTGGTTCGCACCACCGAAGATTTCGGCATTCAAGGCGAGTTGCCGACCCATCCGGAATTGCTCGATTGGTTGGCCGTGGAATTTATGGATCGGGGTTGGTCCTTCAAATCGCTGCATAAGTTGATCGTCACCAGTGCGACCTATCGTCAAGCCTCGACCCATCATCCTCAGAGTACTGCGAAGGACCCGAAAAATGAATATCTTTCTCGCGGTCCCCGCAACCGAATCGATGCCGAGATGATTCGCGATTCGAGCTTAAAAGTGGCCGATTTACTCTCGAACAAAATGTATGGCCCCTCGGTCTTTCCCCCACAAATTCCCAGCATTACAACCGAAGGGGCCTACGGTCCGCTGCAATGGCAAGTGAGCAAAGGTGAAGATCGTTACCGTCGCGGCTTGTATACCTTTGCCAAACGCACTGCCCCGTTCGCTGTTTTTCAGACCTTTGATGCGCCAAGCGGCGAGGCCTGCGTCGCCCGTCGGGAAATCTCGAATACCCCGTTGCAGTCGTTGACGTTGCTCAATGACGAGTCATTCGTGGAAGCCGCCCAGAATCTGGGGCGTCTCTATGCGAACATGGAAGGAACTACGGAGCAGAAGGTGAAGCAATTGTTCCGTAAGGTTCTGGTGCGTCTACCCCAAGATGATGAAGTCCAAATGCTCGTCAAATTCGTGGAAAGCCAACGGCAACGATTCCTTGAAAAGAAAGCCGATCCCGTGCCAATTGCCGGTGCCAACGAAAATGCTCTGGAACGAGCGATCTGGACCATCGCAGCTCGGGTACTCCTCAACACCGATGAATTTGTTACGAAAAATTGATCGTCATCAGAACCGTAATCGTAACCGTTCGGTGTGCAGGGAATTAAATTGATTAGCAGGGAATCAAATCAAATCAAATCAAATCAATTCTAATCTCATCTATTTTATTCTCATTCGATGTGCCCCCCCTCATATCAAACTTAGGGGGGGGGGAGGTATAAAAAGCCCCTCCCCTCGAATCTAATGTGGAGAAGAGGTACACGAAGCCCCCCCCCTTGAATCTAACAGGGGGGGGGATATAGATCAGCACATTCCGAATGTTGAACTCACTGTGAAAGTGGAACAGGTTCCGGCGACGGGTCGGGACGAGCGAAACAAGCGATCCGATCGGAGGCGAATCATGGAGTGCGTGCCGTGCCGGATGGTTGTCGCTTAGCCTTTGGTTTTTGCCTTGGCGGCGGCGGCGGCGGCTTTCTTCGAGGGGCGAATGCTCATGGGTTTGTCGGACAAGCGAGCTTGTACACTGGCCGCGTGTGCGGTTAGCCCTTCTTTATTGGCAAAGGCAATCACATCCTCGGCGATTTCGCGTAAGCCGTTTCGAGTAAAGGTGACGATGCTGGTTCGGCGTCGGAAATCGTTGACGTTCAAACCACTGGCAAAACGAGCGGTCCCACCGGTGGGCAAAACGTGTGAGGGACCTGCAGCATAATCACCCAAGGCAACGGGGGTAAATTGGCCCACGAAGATCGCACCGGCATTGTCGATATGTTCGGCAAACGCATCGGAATCACGAACTTGAATGTGCAAATGTTCCGAGGCAAATTCGTTCGCAATTTTAATGGCCTCTTCTCGATCTTTGACAAGAATGAAGGCGCCAAAATCTTCCAGACATTGACGGGCTAAATTCCCCCGATCGAGATTGGGGAGCTGTTTATTTAAGGCATCTTCGACTTCGTTGCAGAGGTTGTGGTGCCAAGTGACCAAGATGGAGATACCAGGGGCATGCTCTGCCTGAGCGATCATATCCAAGGCAACAAAGCTCGGTTGAGCGGATTCATCGGCAATGACCATCACCTCGCTGGGGCCGGCAATACAATCGATGGCCACAGTCCCAAAGACGTGTTTCTTAGCCAAGGCGACATAAGAATTTCCGGGGCCGACGATCATATCCACATTGGGGATTCCTTCGACCCCGTAGGCCAAAGCAGCGATCGCTTGTGCCCCCCCCATGCGGTAGACTTCTTTGACCCCCAGCATGTGACAGATAGCCAGCATATCCTTGTTGTAAGCCCCATTGGGGGTGGGGGGCATCACCACAACAATTTCAGGAACTTCGGCAGCCTGAGCAGGTATTACCGTCATCAACAGACTCGAAGGATAAGCGGCCGCCCCGCCAGGGCTATGAACGCCGACCCGTCGCAAAGGGCGGTGTCGCACCTGTAATTCGTAATGTTCCGAGACGGGCAACAGAGCATCCTTGTTGAGCAAACCCACTTGAAATTCAAAGATGTTGTCCCGAATCCGACGAATCATCGAAAGGAAATTCGGATCGGCCTCGGCATACGCTTGGGCCATTTCCTCGGGGGTGACCCGTATATTTTTTGCGGTCAGTTTGACCTTATCGAACGCCTCGGTATAATGAAGCACCGAAGCTAAACCCTTGTTCTTCACGTCGTTGCAAACACGCTCGACAACTTGGGTCGGAGTTAACGCTTCTTTGAAAACTGCTTGGGTGAGTTTTTTGGCAGCAGGAGTAACGACATTTGCGAGATTTTCTGATTGAGCTTGGAGAGCCGCCAATTGCTTGGCTGCATTCGCTCCCGAACAATCAATCCGGCGAATCTTAATGCTCGGCATTTCCTTGACCTACGGCAACCATTTCAGATTGCCCAAGTATGGAATTTGGGTTGTTGTTAATAATGAGTGGACGAACTTCCCCATCTAGTATACAAAACCACATGCTTTGTTACAACCTCCGAATCTTCAGATCGGGCAGAATTATTCCATCTGAGCTTGAAAATCGAACAAAACGTCCAAATCGTCCAAATAAATCTCATCCAAAGTTTCATTCTGGGAACAAAACATCATTTGAAAATGGACCGGTCGATCGGTAACAGAAAGGCAATCTGGAAAAGGACAATTTGAAATAGAGGATTATTCGGAAACCAGAAAGGCGATTTGGAGAGAAAGTCGATCCGTCGGGCTTTTCCGAAACTTCGTTCCCCGCACGGGTGGCAAGAGCCTGAAGCAAAGCGGCTTCGATAAAATGTGCGATTTCACACTCACAATAGAACGTGAAAAAATATCATCTTAAACTCGGTTCATTATCATTGATTCCAAGTGACACAATGCCTTTCATGATTTCGTAATTGCACTTGTGAACAGGGACTATTCGATTTCAACACGAAAAAAATGTCGCT
The DNA here is from genome assembly GCA_964518325.1 of uncultured Alcaligenaceae bacterium. GTDB lineage: Bacteria > Planctomycetota > Planctomycetia > Gemmatales > Gemmataceae > SKW135. The sequence goes on from CAZFDX010000644.1 coordinate 3,797, forward strand.
TCCTCTGCCCCCCTGTCATTTTGAGAAAAATCCAAAAAAAATTCTTGACGAGGGGATTTTGAGCGGGTAGCATGGGCAAAAACGGTGAAGCTATGGGTCGCCTGATTCCCTATCTTTTCGTCCTCTCTTTGGTTGTGGGCATTTCTACAACAGGTGGATATATTCTCCACAAAAATACC
>CAZFDX010000645.1:0-2077 GCA_964518325.1 uncultured Alcaligenaceae bacterium
TCAGAACATCTGACCGAAACCATTATCCTACTTGACGTTATATCACTATTCGCTACTAAAGCCCGCGCAAACTATCCCACTAATGGACCTTGCGCTGTCTTGTCTCAAATCAATGTTATAATGTCTAACAAAAGCAGGATCATTTGTCAACGAAATTATCCCAATTTTCTAAGTTGTGTAATCTTCTAATCTTGTAATGTGAACAGGTGGGGGGCTTCCCGCTCCTTTCGGTAAGAAATTCGATCCATAAATTACCTCAGAAAAAGCTCGTGGTATGGGATTTTTGGATTTGACCGGTTGGAACAGATGGTGTTTGAGAAACGAAAAAGGTGTGATGATGCAAGCGGCCGGAATCCTGCCCGAGCGGACTTCTTCTCCGTTAGTTTTTTTGAACCCGTTCGATTGCGTGGAGAACTCGGAGAGGGTAATCGGTTTGAATCAGGTCGATTCCCCAAGCGATGGCTTGTTTTTGTTGATCCACAGAAACAAATAACCCTAGGGCATCGGAAAAAACTTTGATGCCTTTTTCGTGACAGGCATCGATCCATTCTTTAGAAACCAATCGCCACGATAGATCGACCCCATACGGTTTGATCTCGGCCACTTTGGGGAAATCGGTTGCCGTTCGTAAAGGTGGAAGTGGACGTAATCGTTTGTCTAACGCCTGCAATTTCTGAGCATATTCAAGCGATTGATAGACTACATGACGTTCCAATAAATTGTGTTCCTTCAGGGCGGCCAGAACGGCTTCGGGGCTGATATCTTTGGCATCGAGATAAACGGCGGTTTTGTCACCTAGGGCTGCCAAGGCCTCATCGAGAGTGGGTACCTGCGTTCCACGAAACGCCGAGCTGAACCAAGAGCCTGCATCGAGTTTACGAATCTCGGCCAAAGTTAGGTCGCGGACCTTACCGGTGCCATTGGTGGTGCGATCTACAGTGGAATCGTGCATCAATACCAACTGGCCATCTTTCGTGGTGCGGACATCGATTTCGACAAAATCTGCTCCCATGGCAACCGCCTTCTTAATGGCGGGTAGGGTATTTTCGGGAGCATATCGATTCGCACCACGGTGATAGCCCAACATCACGGGCCACTTCGGAATCCGACGACGCAGGGCCGTGATGGCAACTCCGGCGGGATCATCGGTTTGAATCCAATCCACACCGGCTGCGATCAACTTTTGCCACGTTTCGGGCTGGTCTTGCTTGGTTCCTAAGACCTTGGCTTGAACCTTAATCCCTTGGGCGAAAAACTTCCGACATAACTCGGCGGTCAGTTCATCGGCATCGATCTCGACGGCATGCGGGGCCACTTCTTTCACAAATGTGGCCCAATCGAAACTCGATCGATATTTGGCCATGAGCGGTATGGCTCCCTGACTGGCTTTGCGAACGGCTGCCAACAGAGCTGGTGTGCCAAAGACAACAACTTGATTTTCCATCTGGGCGGTTTTGATTTCTTTCACGAGCAATTCCGGATCGATCGATTTGCAATCCAGATAGAGGTTAACTTTCCCTTTTGCCAAAGCCAGCAATTCCGGAAGCGACAATAGCCGATTGGTTTGAAATCGTTTGGCGAACCAAGAGCCGGCATCTAGTTCCTGCAACTGAGCGAGTGTGTGCGAATCGACCGACCCTTTGCCATTGGTTTTGGTATCGAGTCGATCATCGTGAAAGATGATGTGTTGGCCCTCTTTAGTGAGACGGACATCAACCTCGGCCCATTCGACAAAATCGGTCGCACATTCTGTCACCGCCCGAGCGCTGTTTTCCGGAGCAAGCATCGCCATGCCCCGATGGGCCATGATTTGCACCGAACGAGGCGGATTCACCGGCTCAAAAAACGAGAATTTCTTCGGTTCTGCCGAGTTCAAGTGGCGGGAGAAAGTCGCCCCGAGAGAAAGCGACAAGGTCGCTGTCCAAAAGTCACGTCGATTCAAGTCCACCATTCACGCTGCTCCAAATTTTAGGCTCGATTTTTCCTTTCAATCGATGAGGAAAATTTTGTGCGAAGATTCGATCGAATGAGTCAGCATAAAGCAGTGAGGCCGCTAGTCTCATCACGATCGGAAAAA
>CAZFDX010000646.1:0-4075 GCA_964518325.1 uncultured Alcaligenaceae bacterium
AAGCGAATCCGCGAGTGATTTTTGCTCGCATGTTCCGAGGTCGAAATCCTGTGGTGCACAACTGGAAAACCCGCTCACAAACCCCTTTGGTCACCACCGAGACGAAAAAACCGACCACCGAGCGAAGTGTCGTTGATTTGGTTCGAGAAGAAGCCAAGGACCTTTCTCGTCAACTTGGAAAAGGTGACTCTCGCCGTTTGGAAGAGTATCTCGAATCGGTTCGAGCTATCGAAAAGCGCCTCGATTTCATCGAGTATCGCCAAAAACTGGAAGCGATGGATGCTTTGAATCCGGGACCCTCAAAAATCAAAATCCCTTCTAATCTACCAAAAGAAGGTTTACCCATTTGGCAAATCACACAGCCCGTGATGCGTGATCCCGAACGACATGAAGAGTATATTCGTCTCATGTCCGACCTGATGGTTTTGGCATTCCAAACCGATTCGACACGGATTTGCACTTTCGCTTGTGGCAGCGATGAAGCCATGTTTCCGGGGGTCGTGACGGTTGGTTACGAACGCCATTGCCACACTCTGGAGCATCAGGGGAATTCGGCCCGAATTGAAGATGCCGACCCGATTGCTCGCGAAGCCTGTCGCCAGATTCACTATTGGTACACCCAGTTGTTTGCCGAGTTTGTTCGTAAACTCAAAGAGATTGACGAGGGGGGCAGCTCGCTGTTTGATAATACCCTGTTGCTTTATACCAGTTACATGGCCGATGGGGGGCACGGTACCGAAGATTACCCCGTTCTCTTGGCCGGTCACCTTCAAAAGAGTATCAAGACAGGTCGGCACATCGAATACAAGAAGAATACTCCCGTGGCGAACTTGTACGTCGAGATTCTCAATCAAATGGGTGTCAAGACCGATCGATTTGGTGAAAGTCATCTCAGTGTTCATCGTCAATACAATGGCCGCCTTCCAGGTTGGGGCGGGTAATTCCTTGCCATTGCCATGAAACGTCTTGGGCACCTTTTTTTGTTTTTGGTTCTTGTAAGTGGTTGCACAGGCCCTTCACAAACCCCCGATTTGGTTTGGGGAAAAAAAGGGGTCATGCCCGGAGACCTGACCCGTCCTCGGGCCATCACCGTTGATGGGCAAGGGCGATTATGGATCGTCGATTTCACCGCTCGGGTGCAAGCCTACAATGCACAGGGTGAATATCTGGGGATTACCTTCACCACTCCCGATTATCGAAATGGCCGCCCCAGTGGATTAGGGGTCACTCGCGAGGGGCGTTTGATCGTTTGCGATTCTCATTATCATTGTGTGCGCATCTACGATGAGCAAGCGAAAGAATGTCAAGTACTCGGAGGCCGCGCTGGCGCAGGTGCCGGCGAATTTGGCTACATTTCCGACTGCGTTCAAGACGAAGAAGGTTACTTCTATATCTCGGAATTTGGGAGTAACGAACGAATCACGAAACTGGATGCAAACGGCCAGTTCGTCAAATCCTTCGGCCAACCAGGGCTTGCCGAAGGTGAGTTCAACCGACCAAGGGCATTGGCCTTAGGACCCGATCAGAATCTCTATGTGGCCGATGCCTGTAATCATCGCATTCAAGTTTTTTCACGAGAGGGACAATACCTGCGCAGTATTGGCAGCGAAGGCAAAGGATTAGGTCAACTCAGTTACCCCTATGATCTCACCTTCGATAAAAAAGGGAACCTTTATGTCATCGAACGAGGTAATCATCGCCTGCAAAAGTTCCAAATCGATGGGACCTCCTTGGGAACATGGGGGCAACCCGGACGCAATCCCGGTCAGTTGCATGATCCTTGGGCCTTGGCCGTCGATTCTCACGGGGATATTCACATTGTCGATACCGAGAATCATCGCATTCAGAAAGTGCGTTGGTGACCTGCAATCGAGGGGATTTCAATCCGTTTGATAATGGTCCCAGAATCATCGTATTCAGAAAATTCGTTGGTGACTGACGGGGTTCCCACCTCAAGGGTATCCATTCCACAACAGCTTCCGTAGGCTACATAACGAGAGCTTGACACCAAAATCAAGAAAAGGATCACTATGCTGTTCGATCGCATACAACAGGCTGCAACCTTTATTCAAACCAAATGGAACGGTCAACCAAAGATCGGAATTATTCTGGGCACCGGTCTAGGGGAACTAGCGAACGATATTCAAGCCGATGTGAAAATACCCTATGAGCAAATTCCTCACTTTCCTCAATCGACTGTGGAAAGCCACACGGGGCAGTTAGTTTGTGGAACCCTTGCTGGGAAAACCGTCATCGCAATGGAAGGGCGTTTCCATTATTACGAGGGTTACACTATGGAACAAGTCACTTTCCCTGTCCGTGTGATGAAAGCCCTCGGCTGTGAAACTTTAATCGTGAGCAATGCCTGCGGCGGAATGAACCCTCAGTATAGCAAGGGGGATATTATGCTGATTGAGGATCATATTAATTTGATTGGCGATAATCCTTTGATCGGGAAAAATGATGATCGATTGGGTGTCCGCTTCCCCGATATGTCCGAGGTCTACGATCGGCAATATCTCGAACTGGCACGCTCGATTGCCATTGCAGAAAGGATACCGACCCAGAAGGGGGTTTATGTTGCCGTTAGTGGTCCCAATTTAGAAACGCGAGCAGAATATCGTTTCCTAAGGACCATCGGGGCCGACGTTGTGGGGATGTCCACCGTTCCGGAAGCGATTGTCGCCCGTCATGCGAACCTGAAAGTGATTGGCTTCAGTGTCATTACGGATATGTGTTTGCCCGATCACCTCGAACCGGTCAACCTTGCAGAGATCATTGCCGTAGCCAAAGAGGCCGAGAAGAAATTGCGTATCCTAGTTCGTGAGGTGGTTCGTCAAATCCCCTGATCGCCCAAGTCGGGAATCAATGGGGGGCGTTTAGAAGAACAATTTGCCAACCTGAAAAACGAGTAGGGCCCCCAAATAGGCAAGGGTAGTCATGTAAACGAAGGTGAAAATAGGCCAACGCCACGAGTTGGTTTCTCGGCGAATGACCGCCAAGGTCGAAACACATTGACAACAGAGCGCAAAAAAGACCATCATACTCAAGCCAACTAAGGTGCTATACGGTCCACGCAAGGGGTCGGCCTGAACCTCTTCGCCAAGCGTTTTGACCAATTCAAACTCTTCGGGCTTATCTTTCAGTTCGCCTGGGTCCACCTCTCCTTGTCCATAAATCAGACCAATGGTACCAACCACCACCTCTCGGGCAGGGAAACTCGCTAACGTGGCCATCCCTAATTTCCAATCCCAACCGAGCGGGGCAAACACCGGTTCTAACGCTTTGCCGACCCGTCCCAATAGGCTTTGTCCTTTCCATTCTTCAGTCAATTTATTCTTTTGATCTTCGAGGGCTTTGATTTCGGGATCGGTTTCGGAATCGCCCTGTTCGGTTCCGGTTCCTTGAGCCTCTTTCTTTTCCCGAATTCGATTCTCGATTTCTTCGATCTGCGTTTCGTAGGATTGACCTTCTGAATTGGTATTGGGGAAGTATAAGGTAGCCCAAACCAGAATCATGCTGGCCAGAATGAATGTCCCCGCCCGACGAACAAACGCCCAACCCGAATCAAACATTCGTCGGACGATCACGCGGATTTGTGGAATTTTATAAGTGGGCAACTCCATCACGAAGGCAGGTGTTTCACCACGAAGGAACGTTCGTTTGAGTAATAAAGCAACCAAAGGGGCAATCAGTAAGCCTAAACCATACATGACAAAAAGATACAAAGCCGGTACCCAAGAAGAATGTTTTTGGGGGTTGTACAGAAAGGCATAAATCATCAAGAAATAGAGTGGTAAACGGGCCGAGCAGCTCATCAGGGGAGCAACCACAATGGTAGCAAACCGGTCCCGTGTATTTTCAATGGTGCGCGTGGAAAGAATTCCAGGTACGGCGCAGGCAGCGGAGGAGAGTAGGGGAATAAACGATTTGCCATTCAACCCGCAACGGGCCATGATTTTGTCCATCAGGAACGCAGCACGCGCCATGTATCCACAATCTTCCAAAATGGCGATGAACCCAAAAAGGATGACAATTTGTGGAACGAAGACCAGCACGCTCCCGACTCCACCAA
>CAZFDX010000647.1:0-2533 GCA_964518325.1 uncultured Alcaligenaceae bacterium
TGGGAACCGCTTGACGGCACCCCGGCAAATAATCACCCCGACGGGAAAACCCGCCCCAAGCCCGACGTCGCTACCGATCAGAAAGCCGCGACGGGTCAAACTACGGCGATCAACAGGATGCAGGGCCATAATCGCTGGGTCACTGAAATTGAGGAACGACCTTTTTAGGCAAGTCTCTTAGGTAAGTTTAGTCGAGATAGGCACATAGGCTCGAAATTGCCAGAAGGAGGGGCATTTTTCTTCTGGCCGATTCTCCACAAGAACCCTCTTGTCTAGGGAATCTCCTATTGGTATAACCATTTATAACTATACGTTATACCAAGGATTATCCAAGAGCATTAACAAAGGGTAGACGCCAATGACCTCTCGACTTCCTGTCACGGTTCTCTCCGGTTTTTTAGGGGCAGGGAAAACGACCCTTTTGAATCACGTCTTGAACAATCGGGAAAATCTCCGTGTGGCGGTGATTGTGAACGATATGTCCGAGATCAATATCGATGCCCAACTCATTAGAGAGGGAACCAGTTTAAGCCGAACCGAAGAAAAGCTCGTCGAAATGCAAAATGGCTGCATTTGCTGCACACTTCGCGAAGACCTTTTGAGGGAAGTGGCTCGCTTGGCAAATGAAAATCGCTTTGATTATTTGATGATTGAATCGACGGGAATTTCCGAACCGTTACCCGTTGCCGAAACTTTTACCTTTGCCGATGAGAACGGCAAAAGCCTATCGGATGTCGCCCAGTTAGATACGATGGTCACCGTAATCGATGCCTTCAATTTCCTCACAGACTATCGGGCGATTGACGATTTGCGGGATCGAAAGATCGCCCTTGGGGAAGAGGACGATCGCTCGATTGCCCAATTATTGGTCGATCAGGTGGAATTTGCGAATGTGATTATCATCAACAAGATCGATCAGGTCACCCCCGAACAATTGAACCGACTCAAAGGAATCATTCGATCGTTGAACGGGGAAGCCAAAATCCTCACCGCCACCCGTAGCCAAATCCCGTTGAAGGAAATTCTGAACACGGGATTGTTCAACTTCGAGAAGGCCTCGCAAGCAGCAGGTTGGTTGAAAGAACTACGGGGCGAACACACTCCCGAAACAGAAGAATACGGGATTTCGAGTTTTGTCTATCGAGCCAGAAGGCCCTTCCACCCGATGCGATTGTACGAGTTTTGGCGTGGTCAATCGACCTTGGGGAGCTTAGTGCGTTCCAAAGGCTACGTTTGGATTGCGACGCGACCCGATTGGGTAGGTTTGTGGTCGCAAGCGGGAAGGTTGTTGGAACTTTCGCCGACTGCGGTATGGTGGAACTCGTTAGAGCCGGAGGAATTCCCCGAAGACCCCGAGGAAAAGCAGGCCATTTTGGATACGTTTGAAGGTCCCTATGGCGATTGTCGGCAAGAGATGGTGTTCATTGGTTACAAAGAGGACCTCAGTTCGATCCGTGCCGATTTGGATCGATGTTTGCTGAGCGACTCAGAATTTGAAAAAGGCCCCGAAGGCTGGCTTGAATTGCCTGATCCTTGGCCGGAATGGCCCGATCCTGAAACGGTGTTGAATCCGCAAAACGAACCCAACGCTTCGCCCACTTCCTGAATTCGACTACTCCCTAAATTCGCCCACTCCCTGAATGATGATCGGACACGGATTCACCATCGAACGTCGAGAGTCATACACCTTCAACACGAGAAACGATACACAAAATCAATGGCCACTTCTTAAACCTTGGGGTTTCCCTACCCTTCGGCGCAATGGCTTGCTAAGATAAACGTGTTGATTGTTTTGGATGAAACTTCTCAAGGAAACGAACACCCATGCAGCCGGAGCGGACTTGGAATTTGACCACAAATCCCGCTTGGCGTGCCTTTACCGATACCGATCAATTTGGCTATCTCTTTTTGCTGATGGCCGCGGCGCTGTTGGTGATTCTCACCATTTGGACCTACGTTGGCTCGGCGAATACGACCCCGCGGCGATTAATCATTCTGATTGTTCTGCGTTTGTTGGCATTACTCATTGCTATTTTAACGACCTTACGCCCCTCGGCGGCGGTGTTTGAAAATCCTCGGGAGCCGTCCACCTTGATTTTGGTGATCGATTCCTCCGAGAGTATGTCGGTCAATGATGAGGCCAATTACACCCGTTGGGAGGTCGTTCAAAAGGTCCTCTCCCAATCGCAACCTTTATTGCAACAATTGAAAGAGGATCAGCAAGTCACCATCTATCAATATCACTTCAACCGCGATTTCGATGCCAATCGTGATGTTTTCACCGCCGAGGTCAAACCCGATGGCAAAGCGACCGATTTCGGCAGTATGCTTTCTGGAATCTACGCTGCCCATCAAAGCGAGAAACGCTTACGGGGTCTGGTGATTTTTTCAGATGGGCGGGATAACAAACAAACTTCCTCGAAATTACCTTTGGTCGAGGCGGCCAAATTCCGCAGCATTGGCTGCCCAATTTACACGTTTGCCGTCGGGTCCGTTGCCACGGGGGGAACACAAAAAGACATTGTTTTCACTT
>CAZFDX010000648.1:0-1596 GCA_964518325.1 uncultured Alcaligenaceae bacterium
CAATCCATAGTCATTCTTACCGAGAGTTCCATTCACTTTTATTTTATCTTTAGTAAAGGAAATGAAAATTATTCGTATTCCTGGAAATAGTGATGGGAATTGTTTATTTCGCAGTTGCGCCTACCATCTTGGTATCGATTATCGGAAACTTCGTCGACAAGTCACTCGATTCATTCGAAAACACCGTGATTTAGAAGTAAATGGTTCAACTGTTCGGGAATGGATTAAAATGGCCGGGTATTGTCCTCGCGATTATCATGAACATATGAGTAAAGATGGAATCTACGGTACTGGCATTGAATTAATGATTATTTCATTAATATACCGTCGGACTATCATCGTTTGCAAAGAACGAAAAACTTATTTCGAAGAGATCATTGAGTATTTTCCAGAGTTTGGCAACAAGTTCTATTTATTATTCTCTGGATCTCCCAATAGCGGTCATTATGATCCATTAGAGTAGTGAAATACTTTATTAGATAAAGTATTTCGGTAACAAATTAAATAAATTTTCGAGAGTAGCTACACTTTGTTCATTAAAACCGTTAATTACTTCTGTTTGTTTTCGAACAAATTCAGGATAAGAGGTAAAGACACGTGGTTTAAAATCAGTAACTCCAATCATCCATTGCCATGGCGCAAGGATTTTACAAGTTTTATTGAAATGAGTTTTCTTGGTCAACCCCGCCGATGTTCTTGCGTTCCAATTGGAACAATTACAGTTTGTCAACCGAACTCGTCGAGAATTCCCCGAAACAGATCCAAGTCAAATTGTTAATCCCAGAGATTACTATCTATCTCGAGTTTTATATACTGGTGATATTTATGTTCATACTCAACAATCGTTTAGTCAACTCTTTGAACGAACAAAACAAATTGCTGAGAACTCTGGGCAACCTTATATTCTGTCCCAGTGGTTACCGAAAATATCGATTTTCAAATCAAAGAAGGAATAGGATATATCCCCGGACCGACCCCAAAGATAACACAAGTGGATATTATTTTTACACTGGTCGCTGAGAATATCCTTAATGATTTGTGGAAATACTTAATTGCACAAATGGTGCGCGAATTGATCAATAGAGCAAGAGAAGAGTGCTTGGTAAGTATGAGACAATTATCAAATCATATCGTAGAATACACCCCAATATCAAAAATTAAAGCAGCGAAGTCTCATTTATTACCAAAATTCCTCGAATTAGCAATCTCAATACAGAAAACGATTTTTGATTCGTGTACCTCTTCTGACGATATCACAAGCTCGTTTTAATCGAGGTTAGGAAAAGTCTGAACGAGATTTTCAAGTAAATTATATCAACGCTCTCGAATTTGTTACTAACCAACTCTTATCTTTGATGAAGAATAGCCCAATGATTCGAAAGGATCGATTGTCTTTATTAATCCTAGACAAAACTAAGATGATATTATAAGAATGATCTTCCCTTCATCAAAGAGAGATTTAAATGAGTCGTTACAGGAGTTGGTTCAATTACACTGACAAGAAAGTGTAGTTGAAGCATTATTCTGGGTAAGATTCAGAAATCGCTGTACTTGTTGCCATCAATCTTCAAGCGAAGATCTCGGTCAGCCTTATTA
>CAZFDX010000649.1:0-8612 GCA_964518325.1 uncultured Alcaligenaceae bacterium
ATTCACTTTGTTTCCCATTCCAAAAGGGGAATTGATCCTCACTTTGCAAGGAGAAATCCTGACTACAGATCAACTTCAGGAGCATCATCGCGCTCTCCAAGTTGGGGAATCCACTTGGTTGGCCTCCTCAGGCGAAAATCTCGATGACTATATCAACCACTCTTGCGAGCCGAACGCGGGTTTTGTAACAGGGGAATTATCGCTTTTCGCACTTCGAGAGATTGCAGAAGGCGAGGAAATCACTTGGGACTATTCCACCTCGATGAACGAAACGGGATGGCAAATGGAGTGCCTTTGTGGCTCAAAACAATGTCGCAAAATCATTCGACCATGGAAGGAACTCAGCCCTCAGGATCGGAATCGTCTGTTCGGAATCACGTTAAGTTATTTAAGAAAGAGTCGAATGGTTCCCGACCCGCGTTTCCCTTCCTGATCGAGGTTCAGTAGAAATCGTCTGTTCAGATGTCACCGTGCAGGCGAGGAAGTTCAGGGGCCAAACACCGTTCAGCTGGTCAGGAAAATCATCTGCGTTGTCCCATCCAGCCGCTTCCCAAAAAATAGCGCATCGCGCCCCTTGAATGAACCTTGATTGGGTCAGGAAAATAATCTGTACCGAGGTGTAACTTGCCGTTGTCCAATTCGCTACAATCGCTATTCTATACCAAATTGATGTGATAGCATGGAGGTTGCCCTTCCAGAGAGGGAGACCGGGAGCGATTTTGAAATGGCCGAGCAGCCAAACAACACGAATCAACCAGTTGAAAACACGGGAACACAAACAACGGAAACCATCACCCCTCCCCACAAACCCGAGGGACCAAATCCTTTGGCGGTGGTCTTCCAGCAAATTTGGAGCGTCATCAATACCCGTACCTCTTATTACGTTATCGGTACTGTCGCCTTATTGGTGGCCATTTTCTTATTCTGGAATTGGTTTAGTAGTTCTCGGGATTTGGCTTCTTCTGTCGCATCGAGAGCCTTGGATCGTGCCGACACGATCGAATCGTTGACCAGCCTCGAACAGCAATACGCGAAAGAGCCAACGGGAATGATCGCTCGGTTCCATCATCTCCGATTTTTGCTTTACACAGAGGGACTTTCCAAAGTGGGAACCTTTAGCTCCCAAGAGCAAGAGGCAGCCATCAAAAGCATTGCCGAAGCTCGGAAGTTGGCTCTGGAGTTAGTGAAAGATTTATCCAACAATAAAAAAGAAAAAGGGCAACTGCAAGCCGCCTATGTCGAGGCAGCCCGTGCCGAAAAAGCCCTGATCGGTTCCCCCATTGAAACGGGTACCCCAGAACAAGCCGCCAAATACTTTGAGGAAGCCGCCAAAATCTTCCCCGACAGCGAATTAGCAAAAACTTACACGAAAGAAGCTGCGGAACTTCGGGCCAATGCCGCTCAAATCGAGGCCGTCCAACGAGTGCTTTACGCCAGCATCCGGCAGCCCAATCAACCGGAACCCAAAACAGGGGGCGGCGGAGGCACCACCATTCCAGGTATCACAAACCCCAATAAAAAAGACGATGGCCTTTTGATTCCGGGGTTAAAATAATCAACTAGAAGAAGCCCTTTTTGATTTCAAGATTCAAATAGGGACTAGTCATTCCGGTTCGCTCAATTCATGGGCAATGACCAATTATCCAAATACTTCCTTAGTACGGGGATAGCTTTAACTTGACCCTCGATCAATCGTCGTGCGTGGACGATCAATTCTTCCTCGCGTTCCAACGTGATTTCACCAACGAGAACCCGCGTTCGTAAAAAGACAAAATAAGTGTCGAGGGTATCGAACATGCAGTATTCGTTCACCTCTCGAATCTGACCGGCCCGAACCATATCGAGAACTTGATCGCCGGAAATATCCATCTTTCCGGGTTTCCCAAGGAGCTTGGCGAGGAGGTTCAATCCTCCATTCAGCCGACAGGCTCCAAAATTGGTCATAAAGTCCAAAAGATCGATGTCGCCGTTAAAACGATTCCGTCCTTTCTGATAGTAGTCTCGTGCCGAGTATCCCCAACGGAACGCCGCCATTTCGAGCAAGGGGAGATCAAAGGTTCGACCATTAAAGGTGACCAATTTTGCTTTGGGGTAAAAGGAAAGTCCCAACCAAAATTTCTTGGCGATTTCTTTGGGGCGGAAATGAGGCGAATCGAGACAGGCCACCGACTGTAACGAAAAATCAGAACCTACCCGTGCCACACAAACCGAAACTGGAATTTGGAAGCTGACCGGAAGAAAATCCGATTGATTCCAATGGCTTTCACGAGCTTCTTGCCGAGCTTTTTCTATGGCCTGTTCGGCCGTGAGATTCTCGGTGGCATACTTCACCATTCGGAGCAGATCGCCATCGGGAATACTTTCGGTATCGATGACCAGAAAGGAAGTACTCGTCGAAGAAGGCGGTTGCGAACGGGCTGAAACTTCAAGTGGTTTCATGGGGCTAGTGACTCCATATGATTCCCCAATCGTAATGATTCGATGAGGGAATTCACGAGTCAACAAAACCTCTTTTGGAAGAGGTCCATTTTTCGATCCGATTCTATCAATCCTATCGATTGAGACGAATCTGCTGGGAAATAGAAAGAGGATCGTTCATACGGACGGAATCCGTTGGTACTCTCAAGGAGAGATAGTCACGGGGATTGCACCCAGTTGAGAAACATGAAAGGGAGTAACTGCACTGGATAATTTTTTTTATTGGACGATCGTTTGATTATAAGCCTGCCCCATGTCAGGTAAAAGAAGCAACTCAAAGGAAATTCCAAGTGTGGGGGAATTCGGTGGCCGTAATATTATCGGGAGGATGTCCTATAGAGAGTCTTTCAAAAAGAGATGCGTTTCAAAAGAAATTCCAAAGGAGATAGAAAAAGGGTGGCAATAGGCAATGAGGTTTGACACTATCGGTCGGCTTTCAAAAAAATTGCTTCTAGGGCTTGACAATAAGGGCCGAAATATGCTTAATATAGCGTAGAGAGATTACTCTCGATTAGTCGATTCTCGTGTCCTTTTGGATACCAACCATCCCCAAATAAAAACAAATAACTCCTCTGCACCACGGAGTTCTTTTGAGGGTTAAAATTCATTGATTTTAGAATGAAAAAAGGTAATACAATTTGGAAATGAGAACATTTGTCCGTTCATTAGAACGCATTATTTAACCAATCGTTTTTTTCCACTAACCCTGATAGGAAAACCATCATGCCAGTTGGCAACAGCGATGAAAGCTCGCCCCGTCCCGTTCGTAGAACTCGTAGCACACCCGCATCCACGGCCGCCAGTGCCCCCCCCGTTGCAGCCGCTCCTCCCGTCGCCCCGTCCGCTCCGCGCCCTGCCGCTGCACCGACCCCGCCTTCGGCCCCGTCGGCCGAGGCCGTCACCGCAGAACAATCCGATACATATCGCAAAATGCCCCGTAAACCCGGTGAAAATCCTCAACCTAACCGCCTTGATGATTTGTATCGGCTCCCTGTCAGCAAACTTTTCCAGCTTGCTGAGAAAGAAGGAATCACCGAACACACGGGGATGAATCGTGCCCAACTCATTGTGGCGATTGTTCGCGAACAAATCAAACGTGGTGAGGTCGTTCGTGGCGCCGGTACCTTGGAAGTGTTACCCGATGGTTACGGTTTTCTTCGCAGTCAAGCTCACAATTATTTGGCTTCTCCTGAAGATATTTATGTTTCGCCCTCGCAGATTCGCCGGACCGGGTTGAAGACGGGTCTCGTGGTCGAAGGGCCGATCCGACTTCCCGTCGAAGGGCAAGATAATTTTGCCCTCATGCAAGTCGAGCAAGTCAACGGTCACCATCCTGATGAATCCGCGAATATCCCGAATTTCGAGGATTTAACGGCACTTCATCCGACCTCACGATTTATCTTGGAAACGACCCCCGAAGAACTTTCGGGGCGTGTGGTCGATTTGGTCACCCCGATCGGTAAAGGTCAGCGGGCCTTGATTGTCTCTCCCCCGCGTGCAGGGAAGACCGTTCTGCTCCAAAGAATTGCCCTTTCGATTCTCAAGAATCACCCCGAGGTTTACATCATCGTTCTTTTGATTGACGAACGACCGGAGGAAGTGACCGACATGCAACGGGTCGTGGTTGGTTCCAACGTCGAAGTGGTCGCCAGTACTTTCGATGAACCCTCGGAGCAACACATTCACGTTTCCGATATTGCTTTAGAAAAAGCCAAACGGATGGTGGAACGCGGCCATGATGTGGTGATTCTGTTAGATTCGATCACTCGTTTGGCTCGGGCACACAACACCGAAGCGCCGGGCGGCGGGAAGCTCCTCTCAGGGGGGCTTGATAGCAACGCCATGCAAAAACCAAAACGCTTTTTCGGTGCCGCTCGAAACATCGAAGAAGGGGGATCGCTGACCATTATTGCCACGGCCCTTGTGGACACTGGTAGCAAAATGGATGACGTGATCTTTGAAGAATTCAAAGGGACCGGTAATAGCGAAATCCATTTGGATCGTCGCTTGGTCGATAAACGAGTTTGGCCGGCCATTGATATTAACAGTTCGGGAACCCGAAAAGAAGACCTTCTGGTTCATCCCGAAGAGATGGAACGAATCCGAATGCTCAGACGGGTATTGGCCGACATGAACCCCGTCGAGGCTATGGAAATGCTGACCAGCCGGCTGAAACGTCACAAGACCAATACCGAGTTCCTAATCGGTATGAACCTGTAAGCTCGTAGGTCAATCATACCAAGTTTCTCGGGATTAAAACGAACCACGAGCGGAATTTCGTATGGTTCGATTCGGGGGCTGACCTTCAGCCATAATTCATGCGAGTCCGATCCCGAGAAACCCCCAGCATTTTATCCGAAAGATCATCATTTCTCCGAGGCGGCATAGGGTTTCAGCAATGCCGAAAGCTGAGCTTCAAAAGATTCACAAGTGTAATCTCGGACCACACTCTCTTCGCTCAGCCGATAACCCCTCGGTTGATCGGGCCATGTAAATGGGATCACGTTTCTGGGACCGAAGTGAATTTCTGAATCGATTTTAATTTGATGAGATTGGGCAAACCAAGGCTCGGAAGTGCATCTCGTGAACAAAGGAATCACCACTGCGACGGAAGCCAGTTGAGACCCCGCACCTTGTAAGCGATGGGTATTGGCATCGATTTGACGGCGTTCCAGATTCGCAGTTTTACACTCCAAATGAACTAAAATACCGTTTTTAAGAACGATCAAAGTATCAAACTCTACCTCGACTCGGTCGGGCATGTTAGCTTGGGCGAGTTTCACCCCCGTCCAAATCGATTGGATGCCCGGATGCCGATTTTCTTCTTGCCATCGGCGAACCCGTCTTGCCACTGCTCTTTCTAACGCAAGCCCAATCTGAGCGACGGGTTGAGGAATCTCATTGGCTTGGCGTTCGGCAGCCTTACAAGCGCTGTCGGCCAAGTTTAAGGTGGAGTTATACAGGTTGCAAAGCGATTGATAGTTAAGGGCGATTTGAATTTGTCTCACGTTCTTTTCCCATTTCTCATATTGATTCACTGGGACCACTGAACGAATTCGTTCAAAAGGAACGCGATCCGATTTACTTGGAGTCAATGAGGCCCGTTTATGGTGTTGGGCATGCAGGCTGTAGGTATACTGTTCATTTTGTCCGTAAGGTTCATTGACAACTTCTTGGGAGAGCGCTCTTGGCCAAATCTGTACATGAGTGCTGCCGGTCGCAAATGTGTAGGACCTCAGGGAGATAATCGATTCCAAATCCAGTGTGTGTCGGGTGTAGTTTTCTCGTTGTGGGGGCGATTGAAAATTTGCGGAATGAATGTTGTAAACACAAGGGCGATCCTCGCCGTAAAGTAACATGGGAGAAAGAGACTCGAATGCTCGAAGTAAAGCAATCGGAGTGTGTTTTGTCCCCCCGTTCGTGACCAAGTAGACATGCTGATATTGGTCTCGTTGGATGGAGTTGACTTTGGAAGCGAGTGCCTGTGTTAACGTATAGGGATCGCTCACCCCGCCGACACGAACCATTGGGAGCGTTTTTAGGCCGAAACGTTGAAAAACTTGATTGGGGCCTGTGAGCCAACTTCTTTGATGGGCTTCATCACTGACGATCCAAAGAACTTCGTCATTTTTCTGAGCCACTTCCAGAACAGGAGGAAGGTTTGCGATGGCTTGACCGGTGGCAACCACCACAAATAAATTCGGTTTAGGCGAGTTCGGATGAGGCATGCGTAGAATTTCCTCGTTGGGCGACTAGACAGAGGGATACTATTTCGCTATTCTATCCTTTTTGTTAGGGAAATCCTCTTGGGATGAATAAAAAATGGGACGTCGTCGAGATCGAAAAGACCTGATTCTTTCTTTGCAACAACAATCTCGTGAAACCAACGGGCATTTGAAACGGGCCGAAAGAGCACGTCGGCAAAATCGCCTGAAGACCCTTTTACAAAAAGGGAAACTTCCTTACACCCCCACAATCCTCAGTTGGTTAAGCGTGGAAATGAACAAACCTTCGGGGCAAATCACGCAAGCCGATGTGGATAGCTATCTGAAAAAAGCCTAATTGGTGCTGATAGCTATTTTGTTGGACCCATTCTGTCACCCATCGCTCGTTAACGACCTGAATAAATCCTTGGCGATTTGAAAATCCTTAGCGCTCCTTCTGATTCCAATAGATGCGCGCATTTTTGGTGAATCGCCCGACCGCGATAATTTCTGGGCGACCATCGGCATTGAGATCGGCACAGATTAAATCCTCAACGGCGACGCCCCCTTCCTCCAAAATAAATCGATCCCACTGAGTCCAATTAGAATCTTTGGGCCGATAAATTCTCACGCCACATTTGAGCTTAAATTTATCGGTCGCATTTGGATTATCTCGAACCCCAATGACCAATTCTTCATTCCCATCCCCATCAAGGTCGGCACACCATACGGCATGGCCCCAGCGGAGTTCTTCATCGATCACAATTCGTTTCCAGAGCTTTTTCCCGTCTGTCGGAGGGGTATAGACAACCACTTGGTTCCCGTGCCAAGGTTCGATGGTAGCGATATAGCGATTCTTTCCTTGATTCAGAAAGCCCATTTTGATTTCGCTGGCACCTCGATTACTTTTGGGATTCTCTTGATTTCCTTCTCCGATACGGGTCCAATTCCATCGCTCGGAATTTCGTTCCAATAAACCTACCCCTTCATAACTTGCGGTCAAAAGACTCCAAGCCCCTTTCGGCGCAGGCACAGGCCAAACATTATGGACCACATGCAAATCCGTTTCGTTCAAGGTCAGGGCCTCCCATTTATCTTTGCTGGGGTCTTTGGGTACCTTAAAACCTTGTAGGCGAACGGGGCGACCATCCAGCCAATTGGCTTCTTTCGTCGAGTCTTTCCCCATTAAAGGAGCATTGATTAGCAGGGGACCTTGTGTGATGGGATCGTTTTCGATCACGCGGATGCGGTGGACCGTTGGTTCGTTAGCAATGGGAAAAACGTCCCATTCATCATCAAGGGTTTTGCCGCGTCGCAGCCAATGGAGCGTACCACCGGACTTGGTATTGAAAGGTTTCCAATCGGCTCCGAGGACGAAATCGACTAGCCCATCTCGATCGGCATCGAGGGCAGCGATACACACATTATCGGGCGGGGTTTTGCCGTTGATAATGGTTCGGGCTTTCCAAGTGGGGTTTTCGTACCAGACGACTCGTTTGGCATCAACAACGACAATATCGGGTTTTTTGTCGTTATTCACATCGGCCACAATCACGGCGTAACCTACGGTCAAGTCGGTGGCGATTTCTTGCATTTTGAAGGTAAAAGGGTTATCGGCAGCAGTCACCACCGTGACAGCCCACAATAGGGAGAGAATGCGTATCATTGTTCAATCACCATGTAGAAGGAGAGAGGGGCATTCTACGGAATCGCTTCCCGATTGTCAGAGTGAATTAAGGCCTTTCTATACCGTGAACAGAGTGGTTGTGGGATGCCGTGAAATTGGAAAGCACATTTCTTGCTGAATCGATTTTCCCTAGCATAAACCCTATGGCGCGAACGATATTTCTGACACGAACGATCTTCTTGTTAGTGCTTTTATTTCCGGCCCCTAGTTTTGCGGGGGTTTATTATTCTGCGGAACAGCAAGGGGTTCTCCCTTCGGCTTGGCGGGGCTTTTTGGTTGAAGTTCGACAATTGAAATTGCTCGGGCAATCGGGACCCGATGTCCCTGCGATGCCCCTTCGTGATGATTATCGTGAGGCCGTCGAGAAACTTCTCACAAAGCAGAAACAACAGCCGTTGAATCCAACGGAATGGGCCGATCTCGGTGCGTTGTACATTCGTTTGGGGCAACCCCGTAAAGCAATTGAGGCTCTCAGTGCAGCCCGCAAAGTGTATCCCGATGATTATAAGATCATCTCGAATCTCGGGACGGCATGGCAGATGGAGGGGGATTACCCCCAAGCGGAGCGCGTATTGCAGGAAGCGATTAAAAAGGCTCCGGCAACATTCAAACGGGCTGAAGAGTATCAAATCAAATTGGTTCAACTCCGACAAAAAGACCCGAAAATTATCTAGACATTCGATGACCTGTTTGGGATCTGTCTCTTATACAACTCTGACGCTGCCGACGACCTAACCTGCGTA
>CAZFDX010000650.1:0-2175 GCA_964518325.1 uncultured Alcaligenaceae bacterium
GGTTGCCCATCGCGATTTTCATACCCGAAAGCGTCCAGCTACGTGCATGCGCGAGGCTCGCGAAGAGCAGCATCGCCCAATAGAGCAGTGCAGAGTATAGAAGGTAGAGCAAGGCCGGGTTTTGTTGGATCATGCAGCACCCTGTCAAAGCCTCTGCCGCGGCAAAGCGCAATACTTGTTTTAGGGCGCTGGCTTTGTCGCAGTGGTGCCGCGACCACCCGGAGAGTGGCTTTCGCTGTAATGGGGATCGGGCGGACTGCGCTTAAAGCTGAGCCTGGACTTTACTTTTTGAGCGGGCGCCACATGCTCGACTGGCGTCCTTTTGATCGCATTTACATTCGCCCTGGGCGGACGGACATGCGCAAGGCAATTAACGGACTGATTATTCTGGTTGACCAGGAGATGCAGCTCAATCCTTTCGAGAAAAACATCTTTCTGTTCTGCGGAATTTCGAAGCGCAATCTGAAGGTGCTGTTCTGGGATAGAAACGGTTTCTGCCTGTGGCAATACGCGTGAAAAGATCGGCGAAGAAACCACAGAGAAACTCGATATAATCCCGGCAAAGATCACGGTGATTCGTCAATATGGTCTAACCCCCTAAAACTGGAATACATCGCCGGGGCGAAAAGGAGTATAGACCATGGTAAAAAGAGAACAATACGACCAAACCTATAAAGAGCAACTCGTCGCAGAGATGCTGGCCGGTACGAGCGTGGCGAAGATCGCGCAGCGGGAAAACATCGCTCCGCACACGCAGAATCGCTGAACAAAACGCTGAAGTATAAAGTCATTAACCTGAATGAATTCGATTCGTTGGAAGAGGCGGAGTCCGTCATCGCGCATTATATCCGTTTTTACAACGAGGAGAAACCCCATTCATCGCTGCGCTCATCTGACACCGCAGGCTTTTGGGGCGCTATCAATGCATGCCGATACAACGCGAAAAATGCTTTCAATTTTAGGGGGTTAATCCAGTCTGCGCTAGATCACGATATAGCATCGGGTCGGTGAGCTCTTGTTTATCATACGCTGCTTCAAGCTCACGGCTCACGTAGGCGCTGTCAAAGACCAGCAGACCGTTTCCAGTACCAGTTGACGATTCGGTATCGTCCGCCTTGCCAAAGAGAGAAACAATCGCATCCTGATCGAATTGACCCCACAGCGCAAGCTGCTGCGCCGCATCACGAAAGAGGCCTTTAATGGTACGGCCGGGTAGAACAGGTAGCCCCTGCGAATCCCGCGCTGTGAGTGCATCTAGGCGCATGTGTTCGCCCTTGCCCGAAGAACTTTGCCAGAAAGAGAGAAACTCCCAGCTTAGCACCGCACTTTGCATTATTCTTGCTCCTTTGCACTGCGCATGACGCTC
Source organism: uncultured Alcaligenaceae bacterium (assembly GCA_964518325.1). Taxonomy (GTDB): domain Bacteria; phylum Planctomycetota; class Planctomycetia; order Gemmatales; family Gemmataceae; genus SKW135. The sequence continues at coordinate 1,367 of CAZFDX010000650.1, forward strand.
GCCCATTCAGCCAGATCGGCAGCAAGTTTACGCAAGCTTTTCTCTGTTGCTGTTTCACCAGCCAGCCGGTGGAACTCGGCAAAAAATTGCCTTGCCAGATCGGCTAGCCCTTTACCCCGCCGTGATTCTGATTCGTGCATCTGCCTGAATCTTTTCCAGCCGAGCACAATTTCATTCTCATCCTGTTCTTCGGGCCATGACTTTAGGCTTGCGAGCGAGATCTTGGCGTCGAGAAATTTGCCCACCAGATCAGGCATGGTTTGCGCCGATACTCTGCTCTGTCATGCCTGGCCTAAAGCAAAGGCGCTAACCTTTTCAAACTGCTTCTCGTCAACTGTATCGCGCAAGCGGTAAAAAGATATGGTTGAGTGGGTTACCTCAGCATCACCGAATAATCGCTTGCCTCGGTTCGCCAAACCCTCTGCCATTTTGAGGCCACGATAGATCGGAAAATTGGTTTTGATGACGAGAACTCCCGCACGCGCGGTCAGTTTACTTGCCGCTTGTGCTCCCAAATTCTGCATTAGCTTCGCACTTGCCGATTCGAACTCGGCAAGATACTCGATGGTGAATTCCAGCATAGTACAAAAAGTTATAGACAAATGATGAGGCAATAGAATTTTTTATAACTTACCACGCATCGCGCAGTTGCCGTAACTCTATAAAAACCTGCAGTGCGCTCGCCTCGGTGAAATCTTTTCCCGTCAGCTCACTGAGACGACGCCGGAGCGAACGGCTGTGCAGGCGCAAAAATGGATTGTACTCCCGCTCTTGCCGTAGCGGGGTCCGGTCCCCTATAAACATGTGAC
>CAZFDX010000651.1:0-2473 GCA_964518325.1 uncultured Alcaligenaceae bacterium
GGTTGTTATGCAACACCCATGGTCGCCGTGGCAACCGATCATGGCGCTGCATTTCTGGTCGTGAGTGAAAATATGTTTGGGCGGCTGCGTGAAATCTCCTATGCGTTTTCCGCACCGCTCGCTATCCGTGGCGTTGGTACAAACAGTTCGGCAAAATATCTGACGCAAAGGGCCGACTTCAGCTCGCCTGCACGTATCGCAGCACAGCGCGCGTTTGCCCGGGCAAGAATCACAGCCACGGAGATTGACTATGCGTGGATCTATGATTGTTTTACGCTGATGCTTGTCAGACAGGCAGCGGACTACTTCGGCATCAGCCCGCGTCAGGCTGCCCTAAGCCTACGCACGGGCAAAATTCTAAACGGCGCAAAGGAAATAGCGATCAATGCCCGCGGCGGAATTCTCAATACACAGGCCGCGATTTCGCTCTCGGCCGCAGCCGGCTTACTCGATATACTCGACTACGCCGAAAGACACCCCGAATCGGAAAATTTTCTTTTCGGCGGTAATGGCGGCATCGACACGATTAACTCCGTCGCACTGCTTTCGCGTAAGGCTGGCAGTCCTGCATCGGCCAGTATCAGTGTTCCCGCCTTGGTACGTAACGGAACGCCCGGTGCGGATGGCGAAAAACTTGTTCTCTATGATGCGGTGCTCGTGCGCTTTAACCCAGGTACGGATGTGCCTTTTGCGCTCGGTGCATTCAGACGGACGGATGGCTCGCTTTTCCTCGCACGTTTTGTTGAGGCAGACGGCTCTACTCCGGCGGACACAGCGCATTATATCCGGGATAAGGCAGAATTCCGCCTCTCGGTACGCGACGGGAAAGTTCTGGCCGTACACACCAACTCATAGCCTGAGATCAATTGCCCCGGAAGCGAGGTGGTCAAAAACTTCCTGGGCAAGAATTCTAACCCCCGTAATGCGCAGGGATGCCAGCTCTTTCGACATCGCGGCTGCCAACGTGGTATCTGCCCGCGCTCCGCTCAGAAACAACGTATACGTGCCGTCTGTATGAGGATGGAATAATCCCCGCAATTCGAATTCACCGGTAAAATCAAAGGCAAATTTCCCGCCGAGAACCTGCAAACCTTTGCCGGCTTCTTCCATGAGCCGCAGAATTACCAGATCGGCGGCCGAGAATCTGCTATCGCCGGCAAACAGCTCTGCAACCGAACTGAATCCTGCTTCATCCGGCTTGCTACCGGATATGCCTTTTGCTGCCTCTCTTTCAGGCTCGCTTTTTTCAGCGACGATACGAAATTCCGTTTCAGAAATTTTTTCCAACTCATAGCGTTTGCCAGGTATCAGCGGTACGCGCGACGGCAGGGCAAGTCGCTGCCCCTGTATTTCTATCTCGAAAACCGGGACTCCGTTTTTTTCTGCCCCCCGACCGACGACCAGAATCTGAAACCGTGCGGGTAGCCTGCTGAGGAATGCGAAATTCGGGGGAAGAAAAAGATTCTGCCCCCGGATTTCCATCTTAGCTGTTAACGCCGTCAGAAAAGGCGTCGTGCGGTCACAAAGCGTTGTGCATAGTATTTGTCATCGAGATTCGAGAGCGTTACCCCGCGCTTTGAAGAAGCATGCGCAAACTCGGTCCCCTTGAGAACAATACCAACATGGGTGATGCGCCCGGGAGTATCCGATGCCGCGAAAAATACAAGATCGCCGGTTTTGACGGCAGAGCGCGGAACTTCGCTGCCTTGCGATGCGAGGTCGCGCGCGCTGCGCGGGTATTTACTGTCCGGAAACTGCGATTCGATAGCCTTAAGAACAAAACCTGAACAATCGATTCCTTTGCGCGTCACGCCTCCCCAGCGATAGGGAGCGCCCTTCCACTCCTGGAAGAAATTTTCCAGTTTGGAAAGATCCCATGCCGTCCCGGCAGAGATGCCCTTCACCGGGCGCACCGGCTCTGCTTTTATAGTACTTTCGAGTTTATCCCACAGGGCATCGCCTGTCAGAGGCTGCACCGAAGCTCCGCTGCGCACGGCGGCGCCACCGGACATTTCTGACATCGCTTGCTGTATATTGCGTTCACCCCTGAGCTTGCGCAGGCGCGGCAGCTCTTCCGAGGCGCTTACCAGCGCTTCGCTGTGCGACCTGCCCTGACTGCGGGCAGTTGCGTAAGCCACGGCATAGACTTCGCTCTGCTCGGGCAGAAGACCGGCATTTTGCGCCTGCGACAGAACCTCTGCGACTTCTTCGCTCGATGCGCCCGCTGCAAGCATGTGCTCGTAGACCCGCCCCAGACGAACGTAACCCTCTTTCGCCATCGCGCGCCAGGTAAGCACTTCCGTCAGGTCAGAGACGGTCTGGGGTTTAAGTCCCTGATTGAGTCCATAATGGCCCAGCTGAAGCGCAGTCTGGAGCTGCCAATCCTGCAGTTCGAGGTAGCAGGCACGTGGAATCACAGCTGAGAGCGTAGTAGCCGGATCGGCTTTTTTTTCGGGAAGGGCGCGGGCGTAGC
>CAZFDX010000652.1:0-2864 GCA_964518325.1 uncultured Alcaligenaceae bacterium
AAATTCTTGCACACCGTATTTTTCGTACCACTCTCGTTTTTCTGCGATCTCCTTTTTGGTGTTCGAGTTGGAATGAATTTCAAACACCACGCTGGGAATAACCCCATTCTCTCGGTGTTGAACGTAAGATTCACGACCTTCAGGACGATATTGAGGGTCACCTAAACAGCCCATGACATCGGGAGCAATCCAAATACGACTATCACCCGCAACCGGATACCAATCGATAGCGGCAACGATGCTGTCCCCAGTTTCACGCTCGCGGAAGAGGAGCCGAAGGTTATCGACGAGGAGAGTGATGTAATCGAAATGGATTTGCGATTCGGCCAATCGTTCCTCCGGATGAGCAGGGTATTCGATATCGGGTAATTCGGTGAGATCGATGTTCCTCATCGCAAGGACTCCCTATCTAAGTAGGAATTTATTATACCCAATCGGTCTCGTTCTCAACAAATCGATTAGCGGAAGTGCTTAATCAAGTCGATTAGCGGAGGTGCTGATTTAGTCGATTAGCAATGGGCCATTAGCTATAAAAAGTGCGTTCAATAAAGGTGGTATCGACGCGACCTTCTATGAAGGCAGGGGTTTGGAAAATTTTCTGGTGGATGGGTATGGTGGTTTTGACCCCTTCGACTTGAAACTCAGCCAAGGCCCGCAGCATTACCGCAATCGCATCTTGGCGGGTCGGCTGATAAACCAAGAGCTTCGCAATCAAGGAATCGTAATTGGGAGGAATTTTGTAGCCGGCACAGGCATGCGTATCGAGCCGCACTCCCGGTCCGCCGGGGGCACGCCATTTGGTGATGGTACCTGCCGAGGGGCGGAAATTGTTGTCGGGGTCTTCGGCGTTGATACGCACCTCGATGGCACAGCCACGCTGTTGAATTTCCTTTTGCTGCAACTTGAGCTTTTCACCGGCCGCGATGCGAATTTGTTCGCGAACCAAATCAATCCCTGTCACCAATTCCGAGACGGGGTGTTCCACTTGAATCCGCGAATTCACTTCGATGAAGTAAAAAGAATCGCCACTGACCAGAAATTCACAGGTGCCCGCACTGTAATAGCCAGCAGTCTTCGCTAGTCGAACAGCGGCTTTGCAAATTTCGTCCCGCAGGCGTGGAGGAAGATTGGGTCCGGGGGATTCTTCCACAAGTTTTTGGTGCCGACGCTGCAAGGAGCAATCGCGCTCATAGAGATGAACGATATTTCCTTCACGGTCGCCGAGAATTTGCACTTCGATATGCCGAGGACGTTCAAGATATTTTTCCAGAAAGATCGAACCATCCTTGAAGGCCGATTCGGCCTCGCGACGGGCTTCGGCGAGTCCTGCGACGAGCGCATCTTCATCGCGGGCGACCCGCATGCCTCGCCCCCCCCCTCCGGCGGCAGCCTTCACCAAGACGGGGTAGCCAATTTTTCTCGCCACGGCTTTGGCCTCGGCCTCTTCAGTGATCAAACCTTCGGAACCGGGCACAAGGGGAACCTTGGCTTCTTTGGCGATCTTTTTGGCTTCGTTTTTGTTGCCGAGTTTCCGCATGGCATCGTGTGGAGGGCCGATGAACTCGAATTTGCTATCGCGGCAACGCTCGGCAAAATCGGCATTTTCCGAAAGGAAGCCGTAACCGGGATGAATGGCGTCGGCCTCGGTTTTCTCAGCGGCGGCAATAATCCGTTGCATTTTCAAATAACTATCGGCGGCAGCGGGGGGACCGATGCAAACGGCTTTATCGGCAAGGTCCAACCATGGGGCACCGCGATCGGCTGTCGAATAGACTACTACGGGACTGATCCCAAGGTCCCGACAAGCTCGAATGACTCGCAGGGCAATTTCACCACGATTGGCGATTAGTACTCGTTGAAACATATTTTTTGGGTTGGCTCAATTTCTCAAGGTAACCTTTAGTCGATAGGGCAGGGCATTATTTTTTTTGGGGATTCTGGCGATACGATCAACCGGCATCGACCTTGAATAGCACTTGATCGTACTCGACAAATTGCCCATCTTTGACGAGAATTTCGGCAATCGTTCCCGAGACCTTGGCGGTGATCGAATTGAAAATTTTCATTGCTTCGACGGTACAAACCACCGTGTCTGGTGTGACTTTCGAGCCGACCTTGACAAAAGGTTCTTTATCCGGTGCGGGACGGGAGTAAAAGGTGCCGACAAGCTCGCTCTTGATTTCAAGATATTGTTTTCCCGAGGCAGCCGGTGGCGGCGTGGATGCGGCCGGTGCGGGCGCGGTTGCAGCAGGGGCCGAAGCGACTGCGACAGGGGCCGTGACAGGCTGAGGAATGAGCGTGGGGAGAGATGGCACGGCCGCTGCAAGTTTCCCACCACGGCGGAGGCGGATTCGTTGATCGCCATCGTTCAGATCGACTTCCGAAAGATCGAACTTATCCATCAGCTCGATCAGTTCTTTGACCGTCTTCACATCGAAGGGGCCAGGGTTAGGGGATTGAGATTCAGCCACGATTATGATTCTCCTCGCTCAAATTCCAATTAATATAACTTTTCTGCAATCAACTCATCCCAATGCTGTGGGGTCTTTGTCAGTCGTTCGACCCCGTTGGGAGTAATTAAAAAGTCATCCTCAATCCGGACGCCACCAAAATCGGGTAGGTAAATGCCCGGTTCGAGAGTAATGACCATACCTGCCTGCAAAATATCTTCCGAATTACTCCGGATCGAAGGGGCTTCATGAATTTCCAATCCAATGCCGTGGCCCAAACCATGATTGAAATAGGGACCATAGCCTGCCTGCTCGATATGAGCGCGGGCGGCCCGATCGACCTCACGAACGTGGACGCCGGGACGAATCGCCGCTGCCGCCTTCTGTTGTGCCTCCGAAACGACTGTATATATA
>CAZFDX010000653.1:0-4715 GCA_964518325.1 uncultured Alcaligenaceae bacterium
TTATTGGCGTTGCCCCCTTTCCTATCGGCAAGGGCTTGCATGGCTTTATTCTTTTGTTCGGCAGTGGTGGGGTCTTTCCCGAGAAGCACTTGCAAATGAGGAATCGCAGCTGCCCCGACTTTGGAAGAGGCCAGAATTCCGTTCAGGAGCTTTTTCGCTTCGGCATCATCTTTGGCGAATTGTCCAGTCAGGAAAGGCCCGCGCCATTGTTTTTCGTTGGCGGCTAAAGCGGCTTCCGCGGTGTACATCAACCAATAATCGTTGGTCATTTTGGAAATGGCCTTGAGAACTGCTTCGGAGGCTTCGGGAGTGGGGTAAAAGCTCAAGCCGCGAACCGCCTCGGTCCGAACTCGGGGATGTTCATCATTAACGGCGGATTTGATGATCTCAAAAGCATCGGGCAAATAATCCCGATCATCAACCGCCACCCGTACCGCAGCGGCTCGGGCACGGAAATCTTTCGATTGAAGAATCTCTTTGATTAAGCTACTTTCTGCAGCGTGGAAGCCTTGCTGAACCCAAAGCGCCTCGCAACGAAGTCGTTCATATTCTTTGTCTTTCGGATCGAGTTTCGAGAGCCACGTTTTCACCGCAGGGAGAACCTGTTCGGCAGGCAGGGCGCGTAAAGCGGTGCGAACGCGCGCTCGGGTTCGCCATTCATATTCACGGAATTGTTCTAACAATTCGGGAACAGTTTTACCGTGCTGCAAAACCGGTTTAACCAAAGGCTTATCCTTGTAGTAAAGCCGATAAATTCGCCCCTTTTGATGATCTCGGTTGGGGTCCCGTTGCGAATACTGCATGTGACCGATCAGGGCATTGGCCCAATCGCCGAACCATAATGCACCATCGGGGCCAATCTGCGGATCGACAGGGCGGAAGTGTTTATCGGTCGATTTGAGCAGATCGAACGGTTGACCCTCTTTGCGAACGCGATCCCCTTTATAGCCGGCGCCATCATCACGGATATTCCAACGAGGAATCCCGTTCATGTTAATCACACAGGCATAAATGAATTGGCCCTGAACCTCATCGGGGAAATTGCGTGAGATGCGATATTCCGAACCCACCACAGGGCGCATTCCCTCGGTATTGAACACGGCATTCAATCCCTTACGGCCACTGTATTGCGCGCCCGAAAGAGGGGTATCCCAATGTTGGTTAGCACCGGTCCCATCGCCGCAGATACCTTGGCCCCATTCGTTAAAGACGTAACACCAAGGATTGCCATATCCGGGGGTATTGAAATGGCGAATCTTCCACGTTAGGGGGTCTACAATATAAGCCCCCGAAGAACCAAAGTTGCGGAATGGCCCCCAAGGGGTTTCTACGGTGGTGCTCATGGCAATCCCCTCGAGCATGTGGAGGTATCCTCCATGATTCGATTCAAACGCCCCGACCGTGTGGTGAGTATCTTCTGTGGCCCAACCATCCGAAAGATGAACGATCACGTCGGCTTTATCATCCCCGTCGGTATCTTTCAGCCAAATGATTCGGGGTTGATCCACAACCAGAACGCCCCCATTGAAAAACTCGAACCCTGTGGGGCAGTGCAGCCCTTCATAGAAAATGGTGCTTTTATCAGCGACACCATCCCCGTTCGTATCTTCCAGAATAACGAGCTTATCTTGTGGTTTCGGATCACCGGGTTTCCATTGTGGGTAAGTAGGCATGGTGGAAATCCACAGGCGGCCTTTCCCATCGAACGAAATTTGTACGGGTTTGGCGATCTCGGGGAATTTTTTCTCATCGGCAAAGAGTTTTAGTTCAAAGCCGTCGGGGATTTTGCAGGTCTTGATGAAATCGGGTGGATCAAGGTAACGCAGTTCGGGGCCTTCGGAGTATTTCTGGCTTGGCACGCCGAACCGTGTCGGAGGAGTGAATAATTCTCCGGTCTTGCTATCGTCGGGTTTTTCCGCCACTTGTTTTTTCTGGACCATGTCCCAAATGTAGCGATCCCGTACCGCAACCATGTTACGGATTTTGACGTATTCTCTGGGGAAGGTTTCGGTATCATAGGTTCGTCTACCACCATAGACATACCAGCCATTGATCATGCGATAATCTTGCAGGTGATGCCACGATTTATCGTTGACCGCCGCCCGAATTTTTTGGAACTCGGACGTTTCGACTTGCTTGGGATCGTTGGAACCGAATAACGCTTTTTCTAGTTCAAGGCTCACAAACCGATCACCTGCTTCGTTCACGTGGGCACCGTTCACCGAGTATTGCATACCGGGTTCTTTGCTAAACTCGGCCAAGGTGGGGGTATACAAATCCACGAAGGCCAATTTTCGCTTTTCGGCCACTGCTTTGACCGCTTCGGTGTAAAGTTTCAAATTCGCATTGATCGCCTTTCCATCGGGCAAATATCGACCATCTAAAGGTAATTTCGGGTCGGGCTTGGCTCCCGCTGCGGGGTGAGGGGGTTCATAGGCAATAGGCGAGACAAGGATGAAGCGCGGCTTCGATTTTTCATCATCGCGGGGATATTTGTTGGCCATCTCATCGAGGTACGCTTCATATCCCGCTTTGAATTTCTCGATCCCTTCTGGACCGGCGAACGATTCATTGTAGCCGAAGAAGCAAAAATAAGTGTCCGCACCGAAAGCGTACATCGGATCGTCGAGCTTGGTATAATCGCTAGGACGCTGACGGAACTGAACCTCATCGGCAGGGCGGGCAAAATTACGGAACACCAATTCCTTGTCGGCAAACCGAAGATGCAATAAGGTCTCGAAATGCCCAAAGATATTCATCCGTTCTGCCGTCGAATTCCCAACCAGAGCAATCCGTTCCCCTTTGATAAATTCCAAGGGAAGTTTGCTCGGAGGAAGTTCTGCCCGTTTGGGTCGCGGGCCGGGTTTCAGAATCTCCTCTGCACCTTTGCCTTTGCCTTCTTTACCTTTCTGGGAAACGGCCTCGTTCGAGGAAATCAGAAACACCGAACAAATCAATAGACTCGGGAGAACTAACAGCCGAGACATCTTCAATAATCTCATGGAGAGACTCCGACCAAAAGGAATACGGGTGGGATATAGAAAAGCATAGGGTTTCCAAAGCAAACGACACGTCCTGAAGAAGAAAATGTTCTACTCAAATAGCCTCGCTTTGGTTTCTAAGTAGTGAGGCACCGGTCTGTTTTCAGAATCTTCGAGAGTAGCTCCTGTGCTGCGGTCTGACTGATTTCAGAATCTTCGAGAGTATCTCCTGTACTGCGATCAAACCTCAAGTGATGGTCGGCACGCGATGCGACTGACCCAACTCTCTCCATTTCAAATGCTCTCGGTACCCAATTCCCGCGATTCCCAATTCTCGCGATTCCCAATCCTCTCGATTTCAAATGCTGTTGATTCCAAATGCTGTTGATACCCAAAACTCGCGATTCACGGAATAATGAGAAGAGGAGGGAAATTCGGGTAAAGAGAGTCAAGCGGATAAGCCGAATAATATGGGTGTAATCGAGCAGGTTAGGATGCTTGCTCAAGATGGTATCAGAGGGGTAGTTCGGTTAAGCCGGCTGATCCCGATGAGAAATAAGGGAAGGAACCCATGAAAAAATTGTTGTTCGTTGTTGTTGCCAGCACAACATTAATGGGGCTTGGCTGTAAGCACCATAGTGTTGTGGGTGGAAAGTGCGACTGTCAAGGTGTGCCTGGGGATTCTTATGGTCCCAACCCGCACCTGAGCTACGGTCAACCGGTGATTGTGAATTCAACCCCCGGCCCTGTGACCACGACTCCGGTTTCTCCGGCTCCGGGCACCTTTGAGCCGGTCCCTGCTCCCAAAACCATGCCCATCAAGTAATTCTTGATTGCTTGGTTCGGAACCTGACAACAACTGCCACAACAGAAGCCGAGTTCTTTCTTCCCGCCGGTTGATAGAACTCGGCTTCATTTTTTTGAAGGGCACAAACAACAGGGAAGCCGAACGGCCCTGTCGATCTTTTGAAGGGCACAAACAACAGGGAAGCCGAACGGCCCTATCAGGAAACCTCAAGTTTTAACCCCTACCAGTCCCGATTGAGAACCCTTTCCCAAAAAATCCTTCGATTCTGACTCATCTTTCGTCTATTCATGAATTTGATGAGGGAAAGGTTCATTCGTTAAAGATTACGAATTCTACCTATTTCTCTAAGAATCTGTCCCCAAATTCGCTCAATTTTGGTACTATAAAAGTATCCGTACTTGGAACGGGATTCTTTTGAGTGTAAACTCTACCAAATTCAAAGAGAAGGAGCCAACACGAATTAGATGTCTGCACCCCCACTAACAAGGTACTCCTTACTCGTGCGGTTGAAGGACCTGAACGATACTCAGGCATGGACGGAGTTTCTCCATCTGTATGCCTCGGTCATCTATGGTTTTGCCCGTAAGAGAGGACTCCAAGATGCAGACGCGGCCGATCTAATGCAAGATGTCCTTCGAGCCGTCTCTGGGGCCATTGGTAGATTAGAATACAATCGTCAGAAAGGAACCTTTCGCAGTTGGCTGTACAAAATTACCAGAAATAAGGTTTATACCTTTTTAGACCGAGGAAGGAAGATTCCACGCGGAACGGGGGATAGCGGTGCTCATGCCCGTCTCGAAGAGGTTCCTTCCGAACCCGATGAAGATGCCGATTGGGATAAAGAGTACGAGCAAAAGGTATTTCTTTGGGCAGCAGAACGAGTCAAAAAAGAATTTCGGCCTAATACATGGGAGGCCTTCTGGGCC
>CAZFDX010000654.1:0-1614 GCA_964518325.1 uncultured Alcaligenaceae bacterium
TGGTACTAGTAATCGTAAAAAGTTACAATAACCCTTGCAATTATAGGGTTTTTGGCAGGAGATTAAATTACAACTCGCGGAAAACCATTGCCCCAATAGATAAACGATCGTCATAGAATTTTCTCGGTGCCACAGAAAATACCCTTTTGCGATGGGGGGGGCAATGCTCCCTCAGACAAATGATTGCGATGGGATTTTCTCGAAGGGTTGATAAATTCGACGGGGAATAAGGATTCCCAAACATAATGAGAGTCATGAAATGGTATCACCAGAACGCTTTGAAATTATGCAGATTTATTGGGTTCGCTTGCTGGGGCAATTCGGGGTGGAACCATTTCAGGCCTATCCGGTGTTTGATCGTCTCGTTCAGGCCTATCAGCAACCGGATCGAGCTTATCACAATTTGGAGCACATTAACGATGTGCTTCGGGTGATTGGCAAACTCAGTTCGTTGGCGGAAAATCCCGACTTGGTGTTTCTCGCCGGTTGGTTCCATGATGTGGTTTATGACCCCAAGAGAAACGACAACGAGGAAACTTCGGCCCTTTATGCTCAAGCGGAACTGGCGCCCTTTGTTGGTGAAGACAAAGCACAAGTTGTGGCCGATTTAATCCGTGCCACCAAGCACAGCCACCAAAGCGAGTGGAACGCCGATGCCAAAGTTCTTTTAGATGCAGACCTTTCCATCTTGGGGGCAGACCCCAAACGGTACGAGCGCTACGCCAAGGCCATTCGAGAGGAATACGCTTTTGTGCCCGAGGCGGAATATCGCTTGGCCCGTGTGAAAGTGCTACGCTCCTTTTTAGATCGGGAACGGATTTATCTCACGGATCGGATGTATGCTGTGGGGGAAGAATTTGCGAGACAGAACATCCTTGCAGAAATATCGATCCTTGGGGGATAGATTCCCTCTGAGGTGAGTCTTTCCTTGGGGAGACAAAATTCCTTCTTTGGTGAGTCCCTTCCTCGGGGGAAAAATTCCTTCTTTGGTGAGTCGTTCCTTATTCAAGTTCTGCTTCACGATGCTGTCTCCACCGTGAAAAACCTGCCAACCGCGATGGCCGGTTGGAATAAAAAGCATCAATCTTTTTTAACGGGAGTCGGTGCGGGTGCGGGTGTGGGCATTGTCATCGGGTTGGGAGTCGGAGTCGGCGTGGGGGTCTTCATCGGAGTGGGAGTCGTTGTGGCCCCCATACCGGCACCAGTATCGATTCCCCGTGCCTTTTTCCCTGCAACCACTTCGGCTGTTAAAACCTCGACGGCTTTGTTCAACTGGTGGTCGATCCCTTTGGCAATATCCTCGGGAAGGGCATCGACGGGAACATCCGGATGAACGCCCTCTTTCTCCATATTGATTCCTTTCGAGGTGTAAACTCCGATGCGAGGAAACCGGAAGGACGATCAATCAATCAACTGGGTGCTTCCGGTCCCAATCACCATGCCCCCTGTCGACTGACCGATCACTTTTCCTAGCCCCATAGTACGGAAGGCAGCGGGGAAGATTTCGGCATCGGAATAGGAACGATTATTAATCAGCACGGCAGAAGGTTTAATCCATTTCCGATCGAAGGAGCGTAAGACAAGGCCTTCGCCCCCCCCCCCGTTGTTTGAAAA
>CAZFDX010000655.1:0-5718 GCA_964518325.1 uncultured Alcaligenaceae bacterium
CCCAAATCACACAGACCCTTAATATCCCTCCTTTGAATGTTTCGCATCATTTGAATGTTCTGAAATCGGCCCAACTCATTCAAGGGGAAAAACGTGGTCGGTTTGTGATTTATTCCCTCTGTGAAGGGGTTCTCGAAGAAGTCATTGATGCGGGTATCCCCAAGGAATTATTGAATCTGGGTTGTTGTCAAATTATTCTTCCCTCGGAGGGGACCAAATGCAATTAATCCGCGTTGGTGAGAATTGCCCATGAATTGGATGATTTGGTACAACTCGTTGGCGAAACCTTCGTGGACACCCGCACCGAGTACCATCGGGCTAATTTGGTCCGTTCTCTATCCCATCATTGCTGTGACCTTCACCCTCGTCTTTCTGAGGGCATATCAAGCGAAAATTCCTTGGAAGATCGCGTTACCCTTTGCTATCAATTTGTTAGCCAATTTGATGTTCATGCCCCTTTTCTCGGGGCTACGGAGCATAGAGTTGGCCGCGGTTGATATTGTGCTCGTTTGGGGAACAATCATCTGGTGCATAGTAGCCATATGGCCCCATTCCCGCTGGATCGCCTTGGCACAAGTCCCCTATCTGATTTGGGTGACGATCGCCACGATACTGCAACTTTCGATTGTATATTTGAATTTTTGAGCCTTCGTGTCCTTAGATTTTCGCTCTTAGATTTTTGAGCCTTCGTGCTTCCATACTTTTGGATTGAATAACAATGAGTTGGTCCCTTTATCCCCTGCTGTTCGTTTTGTTTTGTGGAAATCTCCTCATGGCCAAAGAAACACTTCAACCTTTGTTTGAATTCTCTGGCGAGTCTGCTTCCCGAGAATGGCAACCGGTCAACGACGGGGTCATGGGAGGCGTTTCGGTAGGTAAATTTCAGATCACCGAGCGAAAAACACTCGAGTTTTCGGGCACTTTATCCTTGGAGAACAACGGCGGTTTTGCCTCGGTTCGTAGTCGGGCTAAAAAACTTGGCTTGGAAAAAGGGGATCATCTCGTCATCAAGGTAAAAGGCGATGGTCGAACCTACTCGGTGAACCTTTATGTGAATAAACCGTTCATGGCCTTTTCGTATCGGGTTGCGCTGCCCACCAAAAAAGATGAATGGATCGAAGTGAAAATCCCGCTCGATCGTTTCGAGGCCACCTCGTTTGGGCGAATCGTTCCCGATGCGGGTGCTGTGAAACCAGAAGAGGTCGAAGCCCTAGTTTTCATGCTCAGCGACAAGAAAGCCGGCCCTTTCAAACTCGAAGTGGAATCGATTCAGGTTATCCGTCAAGCCAAGTGATTGAATCGACAGGATACACGTTTATTGCTCGCAAGCCTTGAGCATAGCCGCTAGGGGTTCTGGGTCGGCGAGACGATGATCGTTACCGACTTCGACCAAGGTAGCGCCCGATCGTCGAGCTAATTCCTCAGAATGCTCAAAGGGAATGACGTCATCAGCTCGACTATGCAAGATGACAGTATTCGATTTAACGGTTTGAGCTGCCCCCCATTTTTTCCATGCAGGGCAAAGAAGAACCAATTTGGCGGAACCGACATTTATGTTCATAGCAACGGCCCCCCCGCGAGAGCTTCCCACCACGACTTGGGGTTGATATGTGTCGAACGCTTCTTGAGCCGTACGGACGGCAGCATGGAAATCATCATCGTCCAATGCGGGGTTAATGACCGTGTGATTATGGTCTTTCAAATAGGTCGGCTTCACCCCCCCCGGCACACTCCGCCAACCGTGCAGGAATAAAATCGTTGCCATCGGGTTCACCTACAAAAAGTAAACAGAATTCTGAATTCAGGGTTCAAGATTCAGGATTCAAAGGTTCAAGATTATTAGGAATAGGGAAAAGAAAATCTAATTGGATATTGTTGAACCGAGGGCAAAAGATAATCAGATTTAACGGAGAGGGGGGGATTCGAACCCCCGATACCCTTGCGGGTATATCGGTTTTCGAGACCGACGCATTCAACCGCTCTGCCACCTCTCCAAGATTAGAAATCTTATTGGTTATTGGGGGTATTGACAACCGGTTTATTCTTTTGGTTCACGAGAAATTTGGGTGTAACTCCACGACAGGGGCCGACCCTGTTGATAGGGCATGATGCCATGAAAGGAATGAATGTCAAGGTTCAGCACCAAAGGCAAAAAAAAGCGATCCCCCTCCCATAGATTCAGATTCATCAGTTGATCGCGTTCGACCCAAAGTAAATCTCCCTCAGGATTGGTCGAGAGTAATTCCCCTGAATAAGCAAAGACCCGAAACAGAAAACCAAACCAATCTTCACCGTTTTTGCCGAATCCCGGCCAAGAGATGGTGCCGCATAATTCCAATTGGGTGGGGGTGATGCCGGCCTCTTCCTGCAGTTCACGGCGAAAACCGGCCACCACATCTTCATTCGGTTCGAGCTTCCCCCCTAAGCCGTTGTACTTCCCGAGATGATGATCGTGAGCTTTCTTGTTGCGGTGGACCATCAAAATCCGTTGTCGATCCGAGGAGAAGACGTAGCCGAGGGTCGCCAAGATCGGGGTGTATGGCATAAGTTCAATACTCGTTTATAATAGGGATCGTGGGATATTTTTTTGGAAATCCCCAAAGCAGCTCGATAACCCACAGCGGATTATTTCTCGGAAATCCCCAAAGCGGCTCGTTAGTCGGCCACCGCTCGGAAAAACTCGAGTAAGGCCGAGACTTCCAAGTTCTCGGCATCGATGGCGTTTTGCTCCCGAATGTTGACTCGAACAATATCGGAAAAGCCATCCTGAAACGCGACCCGTTCAGCCTCGGCAACTTGGCGGGCCAAGAGGGTTCGTTCGCGAGCTTGAAGGTAAGCCTGATGGGTTCGTTCGAGGGCGAAGAAAAGCGATTTGACCTCGGCAACGATACTATCCACTTGAAATTGAATGAGGCGGTCGGTCCGACGAATTTCCCCTTCGGCGGTCAGGACTCGCCCGCGGGCTTCACTTCGTTGATAGGGAACTTGAAATTCAAACCCCAGTTCGACTGAATAACGATCCAATCGGGAAGAACCGAATGCGGGCTTGCTGTAACCTAAATCGTTACGCCCCACCACCACAGCGTTCAAGGCGGGTAGTAATTGATTCCGTGCAAAGCGAAGTTCTGCTTCCTGCACTTGGCGTTGCAGTCGTAGGCGAATTAGCTCGGGTCGATTCAAAATCGCCAGATCAATCGCATTACCTAGTTCGCTGGGATCGGGTTCGGGAACCTCTGGGAAATTGGGGAGACGGGCCAAGGAAGGAACCACCGGCTGCCCAAAATTATCACGCAAAAATAACGATAGATCGACCGACGCTTGAACGAAAGCTCTTTCCGCATCGGCAAGGACCGCGTTCCGAGCAAAAAGGTTTTGCAAATTATCGGCCCGATCGACCACAGGTACCAACTGATTGGCAAGGAGTTGCTTTAACTGAGCATCGCGATCGTTGGCCAATTTCGCAGCCCGAGAGGCAATGCGAACCCGTTGACCGGCAGCGACCCAAGCCCAAAAGGCACGCGAAGCCAATCGTTGAGCATCGAGCCTTTGGCGTTGGACAAAAGGTTCGGCGGCTTGACGATTTAGATCGGCTTGAATGAGATTGGTTCGGTTGCGATCGGTCGCTCCATCGCGAAGCAAAGGATACAGTACCCCTGCGGCAAACTCGCCCCCATCGGCTGTTTTGGCACCGCCTCCATAGGCAGGAAAATCCCCGTAGCCTCCTCGATAATTCGTAAAAACTCGTAGCCCACTACTTGTAAAGGCTTGGGTCACTCCGGAGACAAAGCGATAATTCTCGTAAGTGGCATAGGGGGCATTGGTGCTCGAAAGAGCTAGCGCAGTATCGAAAGGTCCTCGGGCACTGAGGAGACGCCCGCCGGTGATGGCCCTTTCTTCTTCGGCGGCCCGTAACAACGGGTAATACATTTCAACCGATTCAAGAACCTCGTTGAGGGTCAAGGGAATGGCTGCCTCACCGACTTGCACCCCCGGAATAGCAGGGAGCATCCGAGGCGGCAATGGGGTCTCTTTAGGGAGATCGATCTTAAAATCAGTCTTCTTAGGTGGGTCTTTTTTAACTTGGGAATAACTTGGAGATTCTGACAAATAACAGAAGGAGAGAAGCATCCCCACCGTAACCATCAGGCGAATGGGGTGAGTGAGTTGGAAATCCTTTCCGTGCATGATCGAACCTCGAACCTATTCGGGTACAGGTTTCGAGCTTCCCCCGAAGCTCAAGGTACCTTTACCTTAAGAGGTTTACCTTCGCTTTTTCCGTCCTTGGGGGCCTTTCCAGGTTCATCCGGAGCCACTACAGGTGGGAAGCCATTGAGACGACGCCACACTTCCCAACCCAAGGTGACTCGTTGGAGGAAGACCCAACCGACGGCTTGGTTCCCTTGGCGGAGAAATTCGGGCGAGGGCCAATTGTCATCTTCCCACACCGAGTTATCCGGTTCGACGAGGATGCGGAATTGCCCTTTGCTATTCGCGGCCTGATCGATCTGTCTAACTCGTCCCCCAAAGGTACCATAAGCAGCCGAAGGCCAGCCGGTGAACTGCACCGCAGGCCAACCTTCAAACTGCAATCGTACATGAGGGTATCGGCCATCGGCATCCCTTTGGATGAGGGGAGCATCGACTCCATCGATAAATAATTCGACCACATACTCTTGAGACTCGGGCACAATAAATGCCAAAACCGAGCCATCTTTCACAGCTGACCCACCTTGTGAACTATTCTCTTCGATGCTTAGGATAGTTCCGTCGACTGGGGCCTTTACGAAACGGGAGTTGAATCGGCGAATTTCGGTATCGAGTTGTTCTAGGTTACCTTGCACGGTGAACAGGGATTGCTCAAGGCGGTTGAGTTCTTGGGTCGCGATTTCGATGCCGGTGAGGGTATCGGCCTCTACCTGATTGCGGCGAGCTTCCGCTTGATTGAGCGAGGCCTTGGCGGCATTGAACTCGTTGAGGGAACGAAGGTAATCTTGTTCTGCGATGGTTACCAGAGCTTGTTGTTCGATCAAACGAATGCCTGCCAACACTCCGGTTTCCACTGCTTTATCGAATAAGCTAAATTGTTTCTGTCCGAGGACCCAGCGCTCCTTCGAGGCATTCACCAATTTTTCGCGGGCTTGGACCGTCTCTTTCGCGATTTCGATCCCTTTTTCAGCCACTTTGATTTGTTCTTGTTGCGATTTCTTTAACTCGGCAATCGCTTTTTTGCGGCTGGCGATTTGATTTTTGAGGCGATCTTGTTCGCCTTCGAGATAGATTTTTCGGTTTTGCAAAACCTTTTCCCGATCGGGGTCTGGGTCCCTCAGGTCCGCGATGGGATCGCCTGCTTTGACTCGGGAACCTTCGTAGACATGCCATTTTTCAACCAAACCAGAAATAGGTGCGGTGATGGCCATTTTGCGATCGTTCGGATTGAAGGCGATTAATTGTCCCCGCCCCGTCACGGTTTGTTGCCAAGGGAGAAAAGCCAAACCCACTACCGTTGCGGCAAAAAGAAGAATCAAGCATTGGGCAAGGCTTTTGGCCCCCCGAGGAGTTTTGACGCCGATTTGATCGACAAGCGGGTTCTCCGAAACAGGTGGGATCGGAGCCGGTGTGTTCAACACGAATCGAGTATTTTTGACGATCATGGTTCGGTCTCTCAATTTAACGAGGCTTGGGGTTCCAAGCCAATCACTTTATCACAGCGTTCAATCA
>CAZFDX010000656.1:0-1710 GCA_964518325.1 uncultured Alcaligenaceae bacterium
AGGCTAAGCTGCGTTTATGAGCTTCTGGGCCTATTTTCGTCGCTTTTGGGTTCTTCAATCTCTTTTTCTTTGGCAGGGGGGCTTTCTTTTTTATGCCGCGATTGTGGTTCCCATTGGCACGGACATTCACGGGAGTTTTCAACAAGGTCTGGTAACCGAACAGGTCACTTGGTATCTGAATTTAATTGGGCTGGCTTGCCTAAGTTTTATGCTTTGGGAAATGGTCACCTCGAAAGGCTCTCCCCTACGCCGATCTCGGTGGGCCATCTGGTCTACTTGGCTGGTGACTCTCCTGATTTTAATCGGCCTCCATGAATTTCTTGAGCGGATGATTCCCTCTCTGAACCTCGAAGGGAATTTTGAAGTTTATCAAAAATTTCTTTTCTATCACGGGGTCTATTTGTGGATTTCTACCCTCCAATGGGTATTAGGAATTGGTTATCTTCTCCTGATTCTTAAGGCATGGAGCGGGAACTCTCGACCTTTCGGCAACGTCTGAGAGTTCATATCAAGATTGAGAGTGATCGAGTGCGATCGAGGGGCATATGTCACTAGCAGTGAGCCTATTGTTGTGGTTCGCAACGACTCCAGACCAACTGGTTCTTGAATTAGGCTCCGAATCGTTCCGGCAACGTGAGCTAAGTGAAACTCGTCTCCTTTCTTGGCGAGGGTTAGCGCTCCCTGCAATTCTCCGTGGTCGCCAAAACCCCAGCGCCGAAATTGCTCGTCGTTGTGAGGAACTTTACCCGAAAATACTCAAATTGGCTTTAGAAGATCGGATTCGGCTTGCCTTCCAAAATGATCCCCCGACATGGAGCCTTCCTTGCAAACCGATTGTGGAATTACCGGCGCTTTCTTTATGGAAAAAACGATCGGGCACCGACTCGGTTTCGGAGAAAGCCTACTTCGCTGCTCTCAAGGATCATCAAGATTTATTCCTTGTTTTGGAAACCGATGTCATCACATTGACAGAAAAGCTCAAACATTTTTGCCAAGTGGTTGGCAATCGAGGTTTCGAGCGAATTACTCCTAGTGAACTCGATACTCTGCTTTTTTTCAGTACGATCCTTGTTCCCAAACACAATTCGGCAAAAGAAACCCAACCTGCGATAGATATTCGTGAAATTCTGGAATTCGAGAAAATCACAGAAGCCCTTCAAGCCTCAGAAAGCACGACGAGAATCTTTACTTTTTGGTGCCAATCGGCCCGCGAGAGAGACCCCCATCGGAATCTCTTAGATATTCTTTCGCTTCATCGAATATCTGCCACGGGTTCGATTGCCCTTGGGATGGCTCACGATGCGGGACTTCCGATTCAACTCCGCTGTGAAGCGTTGATTGCTTATGCTTCCATTGTGACCCAGAAAAAAGAGATACTGCAGTTGCTGCCGTTTCTCAACGACGAGACTGAAATTCTCCGCGGGGTTCCCGTACCAGGCCATCCTCGGGCAACTGGCGAGGTACAAGTCCGAGACGTCGCATTAGGGGCTTTGATTCGATCCTTGAAACTCGATCCCGATGATTTTGGTTTCGAGGGGCCTTTCCCGATCGGCGGTCGCATTCCGAAACTCAATTATTATGCCTTCGTGAACCAAGCCTCTCGTAAAGCCGCCCACGAGGCCTTTCAGAAATGGCTTGACAAAAATTTACGAGAATAAAATAAGCTCACTAAAATACACCCGTTAACATGTCCCTTGAATTTGAATGTGA
>CAZFDX010000657.1:0-3537 GCA_964518325.1 uncultured Alcaligenaceae bacterium
TCTCGGTACTGGCCCTGTTCTGGGGCTGGGGGAAACTCTCGTTTAGCAGCAATGCCGTTCTCACGAAGTTCCCCAACCTTGGTAAGATTGTTATTCCTGTGGTCGATTTCCCGATTGGGCAATATATCGAAGCGGGCTTGAAGAAAATTCCACCGAATGTTCCGTTGGGCTTCGGTATCTCCGACGACTATTTCAAACCGGTCGTTCCGACGATCTGGGTACTGATTCACTTCTTGCTTGCTTATAAAGTGACCCAACGGGCCTTCTGGCCGGCCGATAAACGCTTGGTAACACGGCATGTGATTAACGTGCCTGTGGGGTATGAACCCGCGAAGGGTAACGGTGGAACGATCCGTTACGGTGTCACCGCTGACCTGAACGATACAGGGATGGCTTTAGTGGCATACGAACGCTTCGCGGTGGGCGATGTTCTGCGCTTCACGATTCGTGGAGCCGGTGAAGTGATCCGCTGCAAAGGCGAAGTCCGCTCGGTCGTGGAGCTGACTCGTGGCACTCAATCCGAAGGGTTCCGCTACGGCATTCTCTTCACCAGTCTGACACCTCCACAGATCGACGCGCTGAACCGAATTTGCTTGCACTTCGCTATTCCGCGAATGTACCAAGAATTCGAGCGGGGTCGTCAAGGGGCCTTCTCGTCCTTCCGATTGGGAAGACAAAAGCGGATTACACCACGAAACCCCTATCATGTGCCGTTTATTGTGAACAGTGGCACGACCGAGGATACCGCCCAATTCACCACCACCGAAGATATTTCCCGAACGGCCACGGCCGCTTTGTTGGATACGCAAATTCCGAAAGGAACCACCGTGGGTTACCTTATGGCGACCCCGTTGGGAGAACTGCGCGGAGCCGCCAAAGTTACGAACGTGACCAAGGAAACTTATGGTGGGAAAGAATACTACCGAACGGTTTTTGAGTTTGGTGAATTTGAAGGTCAAGGTCGCGGGATGCTCAACACCTTAGCGAATCCGTCTGCTTCCCGATCGTTGGAGTCGGCCTTGCGTCCCGACCGGAAACCGATTAACGTGCGGATGGCAGGCCCCACTCTCGTGGCTATCCTGATTGCCATTCCTTTGATTGCAGCGTTGTTGTACATCTTCCGTGCGGTTCACACCGATGATTTCAAACTCCGGCAGATGGCCGAGAAGGATAAATCGATCCCTGTGACCACCCTCGAAGAAAACGATTACAACCGGATTTTCACCCGAACCAAAGAAGATATTGAAAGAGGGGGCTACCCCAGCAACGACCGATTGGTGTTGTTAATGCGAGCCTCGGATAAATTCCTTGGCAAGAGCAAGGAACTCGATGCCGAAATTCGCGATCGCAAGCTCTTCTTGGCAAGCGAGCTGGGCAAACGCGATACCAGTAACCCCGACCTGCAAATTCCCGTCGGTTACGCCCTCGCGGAAGCCGGTCAAAATGACGAAGCCGAAAAAGTGCTGACTCGGTTACTCAATCGCACGAACCTGACTTTCGATCAACAAAATCAGGCAAAAATTGCCTTGGCCCGTGTTTATGTGAAATCCAAGAACGATCGAAGTAAACTCGAAAAGGCCACCGAACTGTACGAAGAGCTTTACAAGATCAACCCAAATATGAAGCTCCCCAATGAAGAAACAGAATTGTGGCGTGAATATAGCGGGGTGGCCATTGCCAGTGGGAAGTTCGATCAGGCCATCAAGGTTTTGGATTTAGCGCCCCCCAGTGCCGATCGCAACAAACAATTGGTGGCAGCTCACATTCTGCGTGCCCAAGAATTGAAGCTCAATCCGGAAACGAAAGCACAGGCAGCGGACCAATATCGTTTCGCTGGTGAGGTTATCAATCGCTGGATAGGCGATGCCCAAATTGCCAACGACGAAAAACAAGTCCGCGAAGCCAAAGCGATGAAAGCCGATTTGGAAATGGCACAAGATAGCTGGTCGGCCGCTCAAAATACCCTGAACGAAATTATTCGCTCCACAGGGGGCGATGAACGGACCATCGATCCGGCGATCCGTTTGCGATTAGCTCAAACTCGCTTGGGTTCCAAGATCGACTTTGCCGAATCGGCCACAGCCTTTATGGACTTGGCGAAATTAGCCGCGAACAACAAGACCGAAGAAGGTCGAAAACAAGAAATGGAAGCGATTTTGGGTTTCATTGATTCGGCAGTTCAAGCTCCGCCGGGCCAATTGACCGAACAACATCGTTTGTTCACCACCACTTTGGCCACCGAGCTGAACAAGGCAGAAGATAAGCCGATCAAGAAATTGTTCGATAAGCCCGAGTATGTGGCTCGGCTCGCTGTGATTTGGAATCGCTTTGCGACCAAAGATGAAGAACGCGACCAGATCGCTGCCCTGTTAGAGAAAGCTCGGAATAGTCCCAACAACAAAGAAACTTGGATCAAGAATCAACTCGCTTGGGTGTACCTGAGCATGAAAGGACGCGAAGCTCGGGCTGCAGAAATTATTGGCGAAACCAACGATTATCGTGGGAAACTCATTCTGGTTTCTGCTGCCATGAATCGAAAGGATTGGGATAAAGCCCTCGCCGAGTTGTCGAGCATCCTTAATAACTATCCGGTGGGCAAAGAAGTTCCTTCCGAGAAACCCAACGAGATGACCAAAATCACTGTGGAGGATCGTCGGAATTTGGAATTGCTGTATGCTCGGACTCAAGGTTGGGCAGGTCGTTGGGATCGGGCACAAAGCTCCTTCGCAGACTTGGAAATGAAGTATCCCAATGATCCCGAGATTCCGGCAGCCCATGCGGAAATGCTCCAATCGTTGGCCTTCAACACAACCGATAAGACCATCAAGGCCGAAGCCTATAAACGGGCCGCAGAGAAATATCATTCCGTGTTGCTCAAGGGGAATCACTCGCCCGCACCGGCGGCGAATATACGACCCGAAGAGCGACCGATCAATACCCGTGAGAATATGGAACAGGGTTTCATCAACTCGGCTGCGGCTGCTAGCGAGGTGACCCCGGCTCAACGCCGTACCGCGATCCTGATTGGGGAACGACTCATGGCCAGCCCGAACCCCAATGTCGAAGAATTGACACGAACCGCTTGGGTTATTTCCAAACGGCCTAAAGGTCAAACCTTGGATCAAGGGGATTTTGAACGTGCGAAAGCATTCCTTGATAAAGCGGCCTCGTTGAGCACCAAACCCGAACAACGCAAAGAAATCGCTAATATCCGCGCCACCATCGGAGATTACGAAGGGGCCATTGCACTGATCCGAGATGCGGCTGTGACCATCGAAGAGAAGTTAAGCCTTGCCGAACTCTATGTGGCTGCCAGCAACTGGGATTTAGCGACCCAAGCCTATGCCGAAATCGCTCGCGATCCCGCAGCGACCCCCGCCCAAAAATCCTTGGCCGAAGATAAAGAGGCCTACATCCTCGCTTGGAAGGGAGATCATGCCGAAGCCATCAAGAAATTCGATGCGCTCATCAAGGCCGGTGGACCGAAGAAACTCGAATACGAAATCTTCAAAGCCGAAGTGACCCTTTGGGCCAAAG
>CAZFDX010000658.1:0-18594 GCA_964518325.1 uncultured Alcaligenaceae bacterium
GGATAGAATTTATTGTATCCACAAAACCAATTCACTCAACGGGGATTTTTCATAATTTCCCTATCATCCTTGCCCATCAGACACTTTCATCTTTCATTCCCCCAGCTTATTTCCACCCTCCACCAATCGACTTAAAAAAAGTCCCCCACCTGCTCCACTGGATTAGTGAGGGATTCGATTTCTGCTCGATCCGATTACTGAGGAATTCGATTACTGAGAGATTCGATTTTTGAAAAGGGCCACTTGAAGGCCTGACGGATTTTATCGATTCGATTACTGAGAGATTCGATTACTGAATAAGGGCCACTTGAACCCCCGATTGCATGATCCGCTCCAAGGCCTGACGGATTTTATCGATTCGTGTATCAGCATCCCCCGTGATGATCTTATAGGGTTCAATACTCGTATCCGAAAGGGTAGAGGTACCGCCAACCCGTTGAAAATCGAGCAAGAATCGTAAGGCCGAGGTTTTGGAGGTACTGTTCGTCGTGGGTTCAAACAACTCACCAAAGGCAAGGGCATGCAAGCGGGCCGGTTGTCGGGCCGTCGAATACCCCGGCGCTCCGACCGGTGTTAATGAGGTATAGGGCGAAGTATTTTGAGCAAATTGGTGATTTGTCGGATTCGCAGCAGTATTCGCCGAGTTGGAGAAAATCCAAGGATCAAACGGGGCGGCATTCTTTTGCCGAATTTGCCATGCCAAAGCCAAGGCGGGTCGCAGGGCATTGATATTCCCGTTGCCGACGCTGCTCCCGTTGGCAATGCCGATATACTGCCATGTAGCGGGGCTACCCGATTGGGTCAGTAATGTTCCAGTACTGAGAGATTGGTTGGCCACCCCATCGGTTTCAAGAATCACCAATTTCGAGGCTCCCCTACGACCGGTGAATCCTGCCTGAAACTGGAATTGATTATAGGCCACGGCTAACCCCATCGCAGGGTTGGTTCCCCCGTTGGCGTTGGGAATATCGCCATTCGCAGCGGTGTCGCTGAGACCATTCGGGTTGCCTGTACTAAACGAGGTTGTTCCGTAAGGTCTACGTTCGCTATTCACGTTTCCTAACGAGTTCAACAAGCTAAACGGATAGTACATGGCGTTGGTCATCCGAGTATAATCCTTTGACATGCTAACCCGTGCGGTGTTGTAGTTGTTCAAAGACGAGAAATAGATCAAACAAGCCAAATCATTCGGGTGGTTGATCCGAATATCATTCAGGGCGGAACGAATCCCCGCTTTCAACTGCCATGTTTGAGCTTCGTTGGTTGTTCCTGCATACCAGTTCCAATCCTGCAGATCGGAATTCACCCCTAAGAACGCAAGCATCGTTAAGGGGCCAAACCAAGTATGTAACCGAGGATGGACGGGGTTATCCAAATAGTGCATGTACGGGGCGGGATTCGGAAAAGCCGCTGTTAAGTTGGCTTTGGGGGTAATACGAATCGCTACCCCCGAACCGCCGTAAGTTGTCCCGTTGAAGCTATTGGAAGTGTTATTCCCATAGAGCGTTTTGAAGTTATAGAAGCGACCGGCCCCTAAAACGAAGTCGATATAATCCTTCCAGAAGCGTTGATCTTCCGTTGGGGAGCCACGCATAAGACCCGTTTGCCAATCCACCACGTTGGTCAGGCTGGTCGGGATGCTGGTGTAATACACAACCCGTCCTGCTCGCAGGGAGGGGGGAAGCACCGCCGGCCCCGAAGTTAACCAACTGAGAATCGCATCGTAATCGGGGATATAGTTTGGGTCGGTGGTGGCTCGGCTGGTCCCGTCGATATTACGGAATTGGCGATTCCAAATCCCGTTCGAGGCCCACAAGCGAGAATTATCATCCATAACGGCGCCTTTGGTGGTGGCGTTCGGGCCGGGGAATCGGAAGAATTTCTTGCGCCAGTCACGATTACTACGAGGGTCAGGCGGCCACATGTAGAAGGTTTTGCCATAGTACCCCGGTCCCATCGAATAACCGAGGAAATTATTGCCATAGCCGTTCGTTTCCCAAGTGGCATCGTAGGTGCTATTGCCCGGACTGGCGATATTGCGAATGTCGGCAACATTTCGGGCGTAATCGCTAGCAGAGGTGGGGGAGGTCAACCCATTCTTCAAGGGGAAGCGATCCCCCACATAATCGGGAACATACTGACTATTGCACCAAGAAGCGGGGGCCGGCGTACAAACGGGTGTGGCCGAGGGGTTAAACGTCGCAGAGGAACTCACAAACGCTTTCGCACTTGTGGGCGAAGCCGTGATCTGAAAATTCTCAACAATGGCAGGGCCACTTGCCGTAGCCATCGTGATGTTGTTAGTCGAGTGGGCTTCCCCTCCCGCATCAACGAAGCTCGTTAATCGTTGCATGGGGTTTTGGGTACCCGTCACAGTCGTATCCGCCACATTTACGGGATAAATCGACCAAGGGCCAAATCGCGGAAAGACTGGATCGGGATTTAAGCCTCCCATGATATTCACAGCAGACCCGCTACTATATAGCGTCGAGTTCACGTTGGGAGGATAGTTAAACTCGCTTGAGAATTTCATCGAACCCGAAAAATCCAGAATAATGGCAACGTCGCGGGGCCGGTGTGCTGCCGATGCGACCGCTCCCACATTCATCGAGTTAATTCCCAAAACCCTGGCAAAATAGGTCTGCTGTGAAGTGATAATCCTCACCCGAACGGCCCCGTAACCCTCATTCGTTTGTAAGGAAGGGGGCGAATTTTCGTTCGGCCCAAAGACCGCAAGGAATCGTTGCGCGGTCGTATCATAGCGGTAAACGCCAATCGAACGTTCCACCACTTGGGCATTGGTAATTTGGGTGGTGAGGATCGAGTTATTGGTCGCAGCGGTCAAGGCTTGGGCCCGCGCCAAATCATAATTTTGGCCCGGCTCTCCGTTGAGTGTCCGAGCACCAGCAAGGGCAGCAATATCAGCAGCCGCTTGACATTGGGTTCGGGCCACCGCCAAAAGGCCTATGTCGATAGCCAAGGCAACAAACGCCAATAACCCCACTAAACAGACCGTCACAATGGGGAGAACGGCTCCCTTGCGTTGCTTTCGGTATGAATTGGAAAAACGCATATTCGATCCCCACTTAGTTTGCTTCGGAATTACACACGATAACCACAGTAAAAGGCACCGCCGAGTTCATCCCCAATAAGTTGGGAAGAATCGGCTGATAGGTCCCCGTCACTTCCACCGCAATTTTGTCGCCGAAAGCGGCCGAGGTCCAAGGCCGGCGATTCGCTGGGGCATAAGCACTGGTAATGGTGGCCGGCGCGAACAAATTCGGATCGACCGCAAACACATTCACGGTCATGCCCTGAATGTTGTGCTCCAGCCCGCCCATTCCTGTGCCATATTGCTGCGAATTAAAAATACCCGTGCGAACAAGGGTATCGATATGGGCATCGGTCACGACTGCGGGTTCCCCCGCAAGGGTTCCCCCACCCGTTCGGACCGCAGCAAATCGAGCGGCATCCCGTGCTGCGTTATTGGTGATGTGGTAAATGAACAAAAATCGGGCATATTCCAATATGCCGAACAAAAACATGAACAGAATAAGGCTGACCACCGCGAATTCCACAACGGCGGCCCCTTTTCTTTGTTCCGATTTCTGGCGCTTGTATCTCATGGTTGGCTGTATCCTTATGATGTTTAGGGGTTCCATCCGGGCATTTCCGTGTTCATCGTGAATGGATCATCAACTAAACAGGACCAACGCACTTCCGCAGTCAACGTAGTCGGATTGAGAATCGAAAGGGTCGTCCAGCGGACATTCTCGTAGGGCACCGTCACCACAATTCGGAATTGTTGGTTTTTCACACCTTGATAAGGATCAGTCAGGGTGGTATCCCCGTCCAGAAACTGAAAGGTTACCGTGACCCCTGTCAAATCGGTGATGCCCGAACCGGCCAAATAGGCTCTCACCGTATCTTCGATATTGGGGGTCGAGGTCCCCGAGGCAAAGCGAATTTCTGTATAGGAACCGATCATGTTCACCGTCCGCGCTTGGGCGGCAATGCGTGCCCCATCGCGAGCGGCGTTGGCCATCAACGTTTGAACGTGGATGATTCGTCCGACTTCCCAAACACCCACTAACAACAGCAGCAGCAACGGCATGAGAAAGGCCAGCTCGACGGCTGCCACTCCGCTTCGTTGGCTACCCCTTTTTGGGCAGATACGCATATCTTGCTCCCTGACCGTTTCACAACCACGATCTTTTCTTGTTATCGGACTTTGATTTGTCTCAATAGTCTAACCAAGACCCTAATATCAACCGATTAAACCATAGAACACGAATTTTCCATCTGGGGGAGTGCGTATCTAGAATTTTTCTAATTCACCTAACATGTAAACTTTGACTATACTTATTCTCAGAGTTTCAAAACTTCTCTTTGAGAGAAAAACAATGTTATCCCTTCGGCCAATGACAGGGGGGTTGCTCCTCCTTATGGTTTGCTTCGTTTCTGCTCAAGAGAAAACACCTGCTACCAAACCAAATGATCTTCCTGGCGGCTTTTCGGCCTTGGTCGTTTACGATTCTCGCTACAAGGTGGGTCCCAAGAACGAACGAGACATCCACGATCGAACTGGCAAGATTCATGATCTGATTAGCACGACATTCGGTCTTCGTCCCATGATTCTGACCTTTGTGCGATCGATCCCCAAAGCAGGGGATGAAGTCGATGCCCTTATTAAGAAACAAGATGAGCTGGCAGAAACCTTCAAACTTCGACGACAAGCCTCGGTCGTCTATTTCCTCACCCTGCCCGATCGATATGGAAAATACGACGAGAAAAACCCCAAGGGGCAAGATGATCTCATCAAGGAAGCCACCGACTATGCGAAATCCGTCGGGACGAAACACACCGTCTTTTCGATCACGGAAGCCAAGATTACAGACGAAACGGATAAATCGGTTGAGCCAGAGCAATTGAAAAAGTATCAACTCAAAGAAGAGGAAAAGGTGGTGATCTTGGTTGTGGACCAATTCCAAATTCTCAAACGGATGAGCTTCCCCGATGAAAAGGTCCCTGCCACTGCCTTGGAAGAGTTGGCCGATTTCCTCAACAAACGATATGGGGTTGTCAAAAAAGATAAAGAGAAGGAATGAATCGGTTCCAAGATCGCAATTCCACTAAGGACGCATCTGGCCTCTCATCTTGCGAAGAAAGCGAACGAATGACCAGTCGTGAAAGAAACGGAAATCCAAGAATCATCTGCTGAGAAGAAAACCAACGAATGAATCTCAGGCAAATCCGTGTTGGCAACGGTGGTGGGGGCCATCAAAAATTTGTGTACTCTTATGAAATTCGAGTCGGCCATCGCCGGCAAAAGGTTTGGCTTTCGCTTCGAGTTGTTGCATTTGTTCAGGGGTCAAAGGCTTGAACGATTCGGCGAATTTCAAATCTTGATCGAGAACTTGTTCGGAATCGATTCCTACGACCAAGGTCGCGATATTTTGGGATAGCGCGTAGCCCATCGCTTCCTCGGCGGTGCAGACCCCTGCTTTGACGATCGAACCACCGCTGGCGAGATTTCCGCCACCAAGGCTTTTCATACCAATGGCAGCGATCCCCCGTTGAGCGAGTACGGGTAACACCTCGCGGATGCTACTGCGGTAATGGTAATCGCACACATTCACCGGAAGTTGACAGGTGGCCCAATTATGGACGGGAATCATCTTCAAAAAGATATGGGGGGATTTATGCCCCGTGAATCCGATGAAGCGAACCTTACCTTCCTGCTGAGCTTTGAGAGCCTCGGCAAGGCCCCCTTGTTCAACGACCCAATCCGGATCGTTATCGTAGTTAATTTCGTGGAACTGCCACAAATCGATGTAGTCGGTTCGTAATCGTCGCAGACTATCTTCCAAATGTTTGCGGACTCCTTTGGCGTCGCGATCACAAACTTTGGTCATCAAGAAAATGTTCTGTCGTCGGCCCCCTGCTTGAAGGGCCTTGCCCATTAACTCCTCACTGCGACCATCATGATAATCCCAAGCGTTATCGAAAAAAGTAAAGCCCGAGTCGGCAGCTCGTTGAACTAATCGGATGGCTTGTTCTTCGCTGATCTCAGGTTGGGCGAAATGCCAGCCCCCAAAACAGAGGATCGAGACTTCTACTCCGGTTTGACCGAGTTTTCGTTTTGCCATCGCCATGATTTTTTCTCCTAAATGGTTTCCCTCATCTTACGAGATGTGGGATCATCTGCGAATGAACTCTTTGAGATCGTGGTATTTTGGGGTTCTGTGGTCCGCAACCAGTTAACGCTTCTATATTGTGGTATTCCCGATTTGCTGTATCTCGGCCACTCGTTGCTTTACGACTTCGACCAATAAGGGGTGCCGTCCTAGGGGTTCTGCCAAAAGAATGGGAATGGTGGGAAAGAGTTGTTGAAGTTCCTTTTGGGCGGCCGTTAGGTCTTCGCGGACATGCATTCCGGGCGAAAGGAAATAGGGGACCATGATGATTTCTCGGGGAGAGAATTGGGCACAGAGTTTCCCCCCTTCGATAATGTTCGGCTCCGCCAATTCGAGGTAGGAAGGTTGAACGTGAACATATTGCTGGGTCTGTCGAAGAATCTCGGCCAAATGTTCGAGATCGGCATTGGCCTCGGCCCGACGAGACCCATGTGCAATCAGAAGTAACGCTTGAGCCATTCGCTTTCTATTTCTCGGTAGCTGCACGTTTGAGATAGGTTCGTTTGGTGAGCAAGCCGGCAGTATAGCCCGCTTTGAAACCCGCATCGATATTCACAACCACGACATTCGCCGAGCAGGCATTGAGCATCGTCAACAAAGGAGCCACACCACCAAATGTGGTTCCATAGCCGATGGAAGTAGGCACAGCAAAGAC
This sequence comes from uncultured Alcaligenaceae bacterium, assembly GCA_964518325.1. GTDB lineage: Bacteria > Planctomycetota > Planctomycetia > Gemmatales > Gemmataceae > SKW135. Next base: position 6,853 of record CAZFDX010000658.1, read on the forward strand.
AGGGCAATCGGCCAAGCCCCCGACCACGCTGGGGAGTGCGCCATCCATCCCTGCCACGACGAGTACACAATCGGCCCGCTTGATATTCTCCCGATACCTCAGGATACGATGCAAGCCCGCAACGCCAACATCCGCAATCATTTCGGTGGCGATTCCCAATGCCTTTAAAGTGTTCACGGCCTCATACGCAACAGGAATATCCCCCGTACCTGCCGTAAAAACGGGCACATATCCCACAGGCGCTTCTCGATTTGGCGACACGGGCAACCAAAAGGTTCTTCCGACCCGATCGATTTCGGCTTGGGGGAAAACTTTTTGGATGTGGTCGGCCTGTTCGCTGTTCAATCGGGTACCGAAACAATCTTGGTTGGCATCGACCAATTTTCGAGCCACCCCTTCGACCCATGCCGGCGTTTTTCCTTCGCAAAAAATCACCTCGGGGAAACCGCAGCGGGTTTTTCGTTCGAGATCGACTTGAGCAAACCCCAAGTCGGCCACGGGTGAGATTTGGGAGCGAATCGAGTTCGCTGCCGCATCGGCTGAAAGTTCTCCGTTTTGGAGACGCAAAAGAATTTGGAGTACGGGATCGTTCTGCATGGTCTTATAGTAGTAGTTCGGTAGGGGACTAGGTCAAATAGAGGCTTCACACTTTTTTTCAATGAGGATGCTCAAATGCAGGCTTCACACTTTTTCAATCAGGCACAAGGTCGAATACACCCTTCACACTTTTTGAATGAGGGATAAGTTCGCATACGGGTGCCCCATCTCTGAAATAAAGGTGTTGCTCAAATCAGGGCTTCACACTTTTTCATGTAGGCTAAACTTTGCGAAGCAATCGTTTCGGGATCGGGAGTATAGTCGAAGACTTCCACAGAAATCCAGCCTGAGTAGTTGATCTCCTTCAAGGCCCGAAAAATGGGGACAAAATCGGTCTCGCCAAAGCCGGGTCCCCGTTTGTTGGGATCATTCGCATGGAAGTGCTTCAACCATTGTGCATTCGTGCGAATGACCTCGGGGTTCGGTTGCTGCTCGCTGGACATGGCCTTGACATCGAGATGCAATTGCACATTCGGATGATTCAAGCGGTTCCTGAGTGCAACGGTTTCGGCAGCGGTTTGCAGAAAATCGGTTTCGGTCGGAGCCAAAGGTTCCAAAGCGAGGATTACGCCAGATCGTTCGAGTTCGGGTATCACCTGCGCGAAGGTATCGTAGGCATAATCGGCAGCGATTTGAGGAGTCGCCCCCGCAGGAATTTTCCTTTGCAAAGGGGAGCCAAATACCAAAGTATCGCCACCGAAATCACGAGCAGCCTTGGCAAGTTCCTGAAGATATTGGGCGGTTTTCTGGCGAACCTGCGGTTCGGGCGAGGTGACTTGAAATCCTTCGGTTTTCGCCAACAACCAGTGCAGACCCAAAATTTTTAGCCCGACCTTCTCTGCTTGTTGCCGGATGCTCTGGCGTTGCGCAGCCGTTAACTGCGTGATGAGCGGAGCTAAAGTAAATGGTGCTAATTCTAAAGCCCCATAGCCGAGTTGAGCAACATATTCACAAACCTTTTCATGAGACCAATCGACAAAGGTTTCATTGCAAATGGCATATCGGAAAGGCATGACATCCCCTAGAAAGTTAATGCTCTCATTGTAATAACCTGCATAATTCGAGTGGAGATGCGTTTTCGCTCGGAGATTCGGTAGGGGTCATTCTTTGGAATCAGACCATGACCAGAGACGTTTCCCCACACCATAAGACGTTTCTCCAAGGGGGGATGGGTGCCTGATTAACATTGCTAGGAAGCATTCCAAGGAAACATTGATGAGAAGTTTCTGAAATGGGGTGCAACGATTGAACCTCGACGAAACCACTCCGGCAGCTATGCTTCGTAGGAACGAAAAGTTTCATCCAAAACCGGAAGATTTCAAAGAAAAGAATCGAGTTTCTCTGCCCCTTGTTCACAAAAACTGATACAATGGCCAAAACATTCCAGATATGTAGGAGTCCTATCCCATGTCCCAAAAACGAGATCGTATTCAAGTGGAAGACGAAGGTGACATTGCGATCGTCCACTTCGTCGATAAGAAAATTCTCGATGAGCAAAACATCACCGCCGTCGGCGATCAACTCTTCCAACTCGTTGATGAAATGGGCCGGCGAAAATTGCTGTTGAATTTCAAGAATGTCGATTTCCTATCCTCTGCGGTGTTGGGTAAACTGGTCACCTTGAATCGAAAGGTTCAAGGGGCACGCGGCAAATTGGTCTTGTGCAACCTGAACAAAGACCTGCTCGAAGTCTTCAAAATTACCCGAATGGATAAACTCTTCCCCATTGCGAACGATCAACAAAGCGGGCTGGACCTTCTGGGCTAAAGGCTAATGACAATGACGATGATGATTCGATCCTCGAATTGAATCGGGTATCGATTCCTCGAAAATTCTTACCTTGCCAAGTGAACTAACAAGCCTCTTTGCTCCATCTTTCAGATGAGGGGGGTTCGTCCTCCAACAAATGGACTACCCCACCTGTGAGCCTTAAGAGAAATGGACGGCACCCCTGTAAACCTTGAGGAAAATGGGGGTAGTAGATGAATCATCAAATGCGGCAGGCCCCTGAATCTTTGTGAGGTTTCAAGGAAAGGGGGCCTTGGGTACGAAGATGATTCCTCCCTTGATGCTCGATGCTCGATGCTCACCCTTATCAGGTTCGAGGAATGCAGAGGCCCCCCCCCTTTGTTCTCCCTTAATTCGGAACGGGTTAAGGGAGCTGGAACGAATGAGCAATAGAAAACTCGAAAGGGAATTCTTTCATGCCGGTAACACTCCCCGAAGTTATCATTTCTCACCCGTCGGACTTAGTGAATTGCCTGAAGGAGTTAACCGAAGAACCTCAGATTGCTTTCGATACCGAGTTTATCGGTGAGAAAACTTATATCCCTCATCTTTGTCTTGTTCAGGTGGCCACTCGCAAAAAGCTCTATCTCATCGATCCGCTCAAGTGTGGTCCTTTGGATGATTTTTGGCGAGTACTGACCCGACCCGATAAGCAGGTCATTGTTCATTCTGGTCGCGAGGAATTGCGAATTTGTCAGCGAGCCTGTGGGAAAGTTCCGTATCATGTTGTGGATGTTCAAATCGGTGCGGGTCTCATTGGCTTGGGGTATCCCCTGAACTATGCTGCGATTGTTCAAAAAACCACCTCCCAACGAATTGAAAAAAGCGAAACCCTGACCGATTGGGGGCAACGCCCCCTTACGAAGGAACAAATTCGATACGCCTTTGAAGATGTGCGCGATCTGCTAGCAGTGTGGGATAACGTGAATCGTCGGCTTGAAAATAAGGGGCGATTAAGCTGGGCCGAGGAAGATTTTGCGAGCTTTGTCAAGCGATCATTGGTTGAAGAAGAAGAGATCGAGCGCTGGCGAAAACTCAAAGGGAGTAGTTCGTTAGATCGCCGACGATTGGCCATTCTGCGTAGCGTTTATTTGTGGCGAGAGGAACAAGCCCATCGTCTGAATCGACCGACCCGCTTTGTTTTGCGGGATGATCTGGTTGTGGAAATTGCCAAACGAAACCCCCGACGAGAAACCGATGTTCGCAGTCTTCGCGGGATCGGTCGGCTCGATATTCGTTCCCTGCTCGATGCCGTTGCCGAAGCAAATGACCTACCGGAAGAACAACTCCCCAAAGAGGCCGAAAAGGATTTTGAGGTTCCCAGCCTGGGCCAGTGTGTCAGTGTGTTAAATCTGATTTTGGCCGATTGGTGTGCCACCCAGTCGATCGCACAACAACTGGTTTCAACCACCTCGGACCTGAAAAAACTGGTCAAAGCATGGAGCGAAAAGGCCCCGATACCTGAAGATTGTGCTTTCGCTAAAGGATGGCGAGCGACCCATGTTTATCCATTCCTAAAGGATGTTTTGGATGGGAAAATTTGCCTCAAGATACTTCCTCCGGGAGGAGAGGGGGCCTTTCAATATCTCAGGGATTACCAAGCCACCAAATGAACCTTTTTCTTCTGCTACGGCTGGGAATGATCTATTCGGAATTTCTTAGATAATGTGAGAATCTGTTGGGTAATGTGAGAGATAGCGTTAGCTGACGACGGAGATTTGAGAGTTTTCATCGATTGCAATGCTGGATAATTCCCCATTATCTTTGGTGAAATGCAAAATCGGTACGATAATGTCATCCTCGGGGACTCGTTCGGTTGTCACACCGGTCGCTAAATAATTCAACGATCGATAAATTCCCGAAACCGTCGTCGTCCATTTTCGTTTGCCGACCCGTACCGTTTGCACGATCTGGATGCGTTGACCGGGTTGCAATTGTTTGAGAATTTTCACTTGCTCCTCGGAGATTTTCCGAGTGGCCGAGGTAATCGTTGGGGTACTCATCTGTTAGGGGTCTCCGATTCTCTGAGGCTGTCACGAATCAGGGCAATTCGTCCGGTGCGAGCCAGCTCAATAATCCCATAAGGTCGCATGAGATCAATAAAGGCCACAATTTTGCTTTCCTGCCCGCTTACCTCAATGATTAGGCTATTATGGGTAACGTCGACAATTTTGCCACGAAACATTTCCACCAAAAGAGAAATTTCGACCCGTTGGGCGGAATTCGCTCGCACCTTAATCAACATCAGGTCTCGTTCGACGTAATTCTCCGAGGAGATATCGATCACTTTAACGACTGTAACAATCTTGTCGAGTTGTTTGCAAACCTGTTCAAGAACGGCATCATCACCACGGACGACAAAGGTCATTCGGGAAAGGTCGGGGGTTTCGGTTTCACCGACGGCTAAGCTATCGATGTTAAACCCTCGGGTGTGCAGCATGCCCGCCACTTGTGCCAGAACACCTGGTTGATTTTGAACGAGTGCCGATATGACGTGTCTCATTGAAATTTTACATCTCCCTATATTTTGATGTCGAGATAGTTTATCAAAAGGAACGGCCCCAGCAACGGTGAGAAAAGAATCGATTCGTTGCACCCAACGTCTAAAATCATGTTGAGTGAGAGGATCGCGTGAGCAGTGCTGGGGGCGGTTCCGTGCCGATTGCTCATGATTCCGACAAGAATATCTGAAGCAAAAGGAAGCAAAATCCCCTCTCACGAACCCCACAAAGAGAAACGCTATGGCGACCTTGAAACTCAAAACCAATCTTCGTTGTCAGGCCTGTTTGGCCTCGGTTCGACCGTTACTCGATTCGGTTTCGCAAATCCGCTCTTGGTCAGCCGATCTGTCCAGCCCCGACAAAATTTTGACCATCGAAGGGGACGAAATTCAGCGTCCGCAAATCGAGGCGATTCTTTCTCAGAAGGGATACAGCGTTTTGGGGGAAATTCCCTCGGCTGAAAATCTTTCCCCAGCGGAACCCCCTGTGCCGAATGCCCCCCCCACGAGTTATTATCCTTTGGTTTTGATTGTTGGTTACATTCTGGGGGTAACGGCACTGATCGAAGTTACCCGAGATAGCTTTGACCTCATGCGAGCAATGGGGCATTTTATGGCAGGCTTCTTTCTCGTGTTTAGTTTCTTCAAACTGTTGAATCTCAGGGCGTTTGTCGATGCCTATTCGGGATATGACCTCGTGACGGCCAAAATTCGTCCCTATGGTTACGTTTACCCGTTCATTGAACTCGGTTTGGGAATGGCCTACCTGACGGCATTTCAACCGTTGTTGACCCATCTGGTCACCTTGGTTGTGATGTCGGTGAGTACCGTTGGAGTGGTGAATAGTCTCATGGCCCGTCGAAAAATTCGCTGCGCTTGTTTGGGATCGGTCTTTAATCTACCGATGAGCTATGTCACGTTAACCGAAGATTTGCTGATGGTGGTGATGGCGGCTGCGATGTTGCTCCACCAAATTCGTTAAAGGATCGATCGGCCTTTAGCAAGAATCTCGTGGGTGGTCGAGTTGAACCCAATCTTCCTCCCAACTCTCTCCCGCTGCCCCTTCCCTCCAACTTCTAGGCCTTTTCTGGATTTACCTTGATGCGGGCAGGGCACCAACGCTCCTTCATAAGAAGCAGTCGGAACGCCTGCGGTTCCAGCCAGTCCCAAGTTGCTGGCGTGTTACCGGTTGCCTTTCTTTTTTTGTGCCTTTCGGGATTGTTCCCGAGTCCAAGGGGTCGGCACGTTCTCCGAACTGAGTGTGAGTGTGGGCCAAGCAATTTCGGGGAGTTGAAGCAGCGTGGGAAGAATCATCATCTTCGGGTCGAGCATCATTCGAGCAAAGATTTGTCCGGTAGCCCGAGCGTCTCCGAGCGCAGAATGGGCCTGACGGTTGACCACACCAAAGCGACGACACACCTCATCGAGTTTTCCTCCACCGGCCAAGCGTCGGGTGCAGTAGCTGGGAACCGGAGGTAATTCCAAACCTAGTCGGCTAGCTTCGCAAGATAAGAAGCCCCAATCGAAACGAACATTATGCCCGACAAGAGCTTTGGCCGGTTTCAGGAAACGGAAAATCTCGCCCGCAAAGTCGGCAAAAGTGGGGGCATTTTGCACATCCCGAGCATAGACTTGATGGATATAGCTAGGGCCGACATCCCTTTGAGGATTAATCAACGATTCTAACTCGGCTTCGACTTGTCCCGCGCTGTTGAGTAGCACAATCCCGATTTCAATGATCCGCTCTCGGGCCGGAACCAGCCCAGTCGTTTCCACGTCCAGCACGGCAACAAGACTCATGACTTGACTACTCCTTGGAGAACAGATCGGGCTTCTTGAACAAAAGAATCCGGACTCCTCGAACAAAAGAATTCGGCTTTCTCCCGATGGGCCAACGGTAGTACCGGCACGATTGCTCGATGGGCCTTCTGCCGAACAAAGGATTATGCCCCCCCCCTTTGGGCCAACGGTGTGACGGTTCGATCGGGAGGACCCACATACAAAGAGCGGGGCCGGATCAAGCGATTTTTACCGAGCTGTTCGATAACGTGGGCACTCCAACCGGCAATGCGCGACATGGTGAAAATCGGAGTATACAGGGGGATTTCCAACCCCATCGAATGATATAAGCGCCCCGCAGGCCAATCGAGGTTGGGATACATATTTTTCTCGGCAGCCATGACCTTTTCGATGACTTCGGCCATCTCTTCGTATTGGGTGGTGTTGGCCCGTTGTGCTAACAATTGCGCCTGCTGCTTTAAGATACGGGCACGCACATCCCCCGATTTATAAACCCGATGGCCAAACCCCATGATTCGTTCTTTGCGTGCCAAGGCCTGACGAATCCATGACTCGGCATTTTCGATCGAGCCGACCGCATTGAGAACATCCATCACTTTCTCGTTGGCGCCCCCGTGCAATTTCCCTTTCAGCGCACCAATGGCCCCGCACACGGCGGAATGCAAATCGGATTCGGTAGAAACAATTGTTCGGGCCGTAAAGGTCGAAGCATTAAATGCATGCTCCGCGTAAAGGATCAAGGAAATATCGAAAGCCCGAATTTCTTCTGGGCTGGCCTCGGCATCGCGAATCATCCAAAGGAAGTTGGCAGAATGCCCCAAATCGGGTCGGGCCAAGACGGGTTGTAATCCTTTACTAAATCGATAGTGGTCGGCAATCGCCACGGGAATTTGTGCCAACAGTCTCTCTGCTTTTCTCAGGTTGGCTTCGCGGGAACTATCCCCCGTTTCTTGATCGTAATGAGCCAGCACACTCACCGAAGTCCGCAGAGCATCCAAAGGAGCGGTCCATTTTGGCAAGGCTTGCAACAACTGACGCAACGGCGGGGGCAATCGCCGAGCCACGGCCACACGATCCTTAAAATCCTTCAATTCCTTGATGGTGGGCAGTTCCCCATGAATGAGCAGATAGGCCACTTCCTCAAATTCGCAATGCTCGGCTAAATCCCCCACGGAATAGCCACGATATTTCAAGCCTTCGTCTACCGTACAAATCGCGGTCTCGCCTGCGATCACCCCTTCCAAACCGGGGGAATATGAACCGGTAGGTGTTGTCGCTGCCATAAATGTTCTCCATGTCGGGGCATAATTATCTGCTAGAATAGTCGATTCCCCTCTTCTTGCGAAGGGGCCATTGCAACGTTGCTCCGAATTCCCTCAAATCCAAGACCTTACATTCGCAACCCACACCCCAGAAACCTCAGACCTCCCAACTCAGACCTTACACTTCACGAGAAGGCCGATCTCCTATCGATCCCTTATCAATCTCCTATTGCTACCGAATTTCTTAGGCAGGTTTTCAGTGAAATTCATGAAGAACCTGATTTTCATCAAACGGGGGCTTCCGCATCGTAACTCTCAGGACTTCATACCCGTTAGCATTTCGTTATGGCCCTTTATGACAGAATTTTCACTTCGGATTCTGGGTGAGTTTGTTACGAACCCCTTTTTAATTTGCCTATCATGTGATAAAACAGTATAGAGCGATGAGGTCACACGATGGGCATCGAAGATCGTGACTATTACCGAGATTTACCAAGCGGGAACTTTTGGAACCGTCTCGGCGGCACGACCTTACTTATTTTCGGGTTCGGTATCGTCTTTCTGCTTCAAATGCTCACCACACGCAACGGGCGAAGCGAACTGGTTGATCAATTCATCCTCAGGCCGAACCTCTTCCTCAAAGGTGAAATTTGGCGCATATTCACTTATGCTCTTCTTCACAGTGATATTCTGAGTCTGATTTTCACCATTCTGTTCCTGATTTGGTTCGCCCGACCCATCGAAGAACAGCAAGGAACCATCCGCTTTCTCATCTTCTTTGTTCTCACAACGGTTCTCAGTGCCGGTGCTTATCTCGGTGTAGGCATTCTCAGCGGTGTGCAGGCCGAGCTTTATGGCCCTTCCGCACTCATTTTATCGTTGCTTATGCTCACGACCTTACGGGAGCCTCGGAAAACAATCCTGTTGTTTTTCGTGATCCCTATTCCGATTTGGGGATTGCTGATTCTTTATGCCCTTGTGGATATGGCAGGGTTATTCGGCGGCAAGAATCCGTCGATCCTTGTGGTGCATATTGCAGCCGGTTTGTTTGCATTTGTCTACCACAGTTATGCCCTACGCGGAACACGCCTTTTCCCGATTGGCGGGGAGCATTCTCCGATTCGCTCCAAAAATCGGCAGAAACTTCGGATTTATCAAGAAGCCCCCTTACCGGAGAGTCAACCTCCTTATCTCGATGAAACCACGGACCCTGAACCTCCCCCCCCCCTGTTGGAATTTCACGGTCTTGATGAACATCTCGAAGCGAAGGTCGATGAGTTACTCGAGAAAATCTCGAAACATGGCCAACAAAGCCTGACGGAACAAGAACGCAATATCCTCAAACAAGCCGGCGAGATCATCCGCAATCGTCGCAAGAAAAGCTGAGAAACTTAGTAAGCGCCAGGGGAATCGGGAGGCCGACGGGGTGCCGTTCGCTTCAACTCGGCTTGATCGGCCGTTTGCGTTGTCGAATGAGTAAATGGATCGAACTTGGGTTTCCCTTCCCCGTCCAAGTTCGCCAAGATGGCAATTTTCTGTTCGGCGTTTTGTAATTGAGCGTAGCAGAATTTGAGATAACCGATCCCTTTTTCGTAATGCAGTAGGCTTTCTTCTAGGGTGGTGGTCCCATCCTCTAAACAGCGCAAAATCTTCTCTAATTCGATGAGGGCTTGTTCTAACGATAAATCAGCCATCGATTTTCTCCACACGACTGGTAACCGAACCTTGATGGAATCGGGTCCGGACCACATCTCCCACCGCAAGTTGGCCCGACTGAGTGACGACTTCTCCATCTAATTTTTGTGTCAACGAGTAACCGCGCGACAAAACCGCTAGGGGGCTTAACGATTCGAGCTGGCCCGCGATTCCTTGGAGCTGAGTCCGGAAGAGGTTGACCTTCGCTTCTATGGCCTTTTGTAAAGCTCGTTGTAAGTCGTCCAATCGGCGTTCGGAATCGCGAATCAGGCTCAAAGGTTGTCGGAAGATACGGGCCTGAGCCAATCGATTGACCTGCACACGGTACAGGGTTATTTTTTTGTGGACGGCATCGGTCATGCGGGAATGGCATTCCCCCAATGACGAAAGCAGTTGTTGCACATCGGGCGTATTTTCGGTCACTGCATGGGAAGGGGTCAAAGCACGCACATCGGCCACATGATCGGAAATGGTCACATCAATTTCGTGCCCCACTGCAGAAATCACCGGTAAATGGGAAGCGAAAATGGCCTCGGCCACGATTTGTTCGTTGAAGGGCCAAAGGTCCTCCAAACTCCCCCCCCCTCGACCGACAATCACATAATCGAACGAAACATAACCGTGATGGTGCAAACGATTTGCCAATTGGATCGCTTGAGATATTTGTTGAGCGGCCCCCTCACCTTGGACCAAAGTGGGGAATAAAGTAACTTGGGCGATCGGCCAACGCCGCGAAAGAATTTCGAGCATATCGCGCAGCCCTGCCCCATTGGGACTGGTGACAATCGCAATATGTTTGGGGAATTTATTCACGGGCCGCTTGCGTGAGGCATCGAAGTAGCCTAATCCCTTGAGTTTCTCAAAGAGTTGGCGATAAGCCAATTCCAAAGCGCCGATCCCTTTGGGGTAAATCTCTTCGATGGCTAGCTGATATTCTCCCCGAGGGTTATACACACTCAGCCGGCCACGGGTCACTACGGCCATACCATCTCGGGGTTCAAAGCGCAGCCGATAGGCCACCCCTCGATACAGGGCACACTTAACCAACGATTGGGAATCTTTGAGAGAAAGATAAATATGCCCCGACGAGGGACGCGACAGACCCGATATTTCTCCTTCAACCCAAACGGAGGAAAAATCGCTTTCTAAAGTTTGCTTCACCCGATTCGTCAATTGCGTTACAGAAAGGGGCTGAACTTGTGCCGGCGGTTGAAGTAGGGACATATTACCAGTTTACAAAAGACCCCGAGAAGATCACTCAAAGAAACCGTTATTCTACCAGAAATATCCCCTTTCACCGATCCATCCCCGAGAGGGGAATCGCTTCCCGTGCCAAGTAACTTTTACATCCTCTGGTTGCATGGTCGTTTTCAAGAGAGAGGTCACAGAACACCACCAGAATAAATCGTAACCAATTACCATTCAATAATTTGCGATCAATAAATCCATCTCATTCACGGTAATAATTCCCAAAAATCGTGGGCAAAATCGTTGACGGGAAGGGGACGGGGATGGGGAGATTATGAGTAAGGAATGAGACTTGGACAAAAAAGACGTGACAAAGCCCCCTAATCGTGATTAGATTGTAGGGTAGATAGTTTTGGAGTTAACCATGTCATTCCGTCACATATACTCGTTCTTCTTGGCTACGTTGATACTGTCCCCTACCTTCTTGTTCAGTCAAGGGGGCGGTATCCGCATGAGTTTCGACCCTGAAAAAATGTGGAACTGGATTTCCAAAGGGAAAGATAGCATCAATTTGGATGAACTCGATCCCTTTAGCAAAGGGGGCGTCGAAAAAATCGTGACCCAATATGGGGTCACCTCTCGGACGATCACCAAGCAACAATACGTTGATGTCTACACGAAATTCAACGAGGATATGAAATCAGGTAAAGTCGATTTGAAATCGATGTTTGCTCCCCCCGCACCTAAAGAAGGTTCGTCCGGTTCGGGCGGCTTCGGTGGTGGCGGCTTCGGCGGTGGTGGTTTCGGTGGTGGCGGTTTCGGTGGTGGCGGCGGTGAATTCAAAGGCTTTGGTGGCGGTGGTTTTGGCAAGGAAGATAAAAAAGGCTGGGAGAAAAAAGAAGAGAAAAAAGA
>CAZFDX010000659.1:0-2338 GCA_964518325.1 uncultured Alcaligenaceae bacterium
CGTTAGCGCTTATCCTCGGTGGGATTGTTCTGGCCGTGTTCATCAAGGGGATTTTTGAGTTCATTCAAGAATATCTCGTGGGCCTAGTCACGACGCGCACCGCATTCGATCTGCGAAACCAATTCTTCCGACAAACAATCCACCAAGATTTACGCCAAATCAACGAAGGAGGCTCAGCCGAATTAATGAGCCGATTCACCAACGATGTCGAGGTGATTGCCAACGGCATGAAAATCCTTTATGGGCGTGTGGTCGGGGAACCATTACGAGCCTTGGTTTGTGTGGCCATTGCCTTTTGGATCAATTGGCAACTCACTCTCACTTTCATCTTGGTGGTCCCCTTAGCGTTGGGGGTGATGACCACCGCCAGCAAGAAGATGAAAAAGGCCAGCCGACGTTTATTGGATCGGATGGGGAGCATTTACAAATTGTTGCAGGAAACCTTTCGGGGTGTGCGCGTAGTGAAAGGTTTCACGATGGAATCCTACGAACGACGCCGATTCCACGAAACCACGAAAGACTACATGAAGCGCTCGCAACGAGTGATTTTTATTGATGCCGTAACTAGCCCCATTGTAGAAACCATCGGGGTAGCAGCCGTGATGTTGGCTCTTTTGGCAGGGGCTTATCTGGTTCTCTCGGGTGAAAAGCGAATTTTTGGGACCAATTTCACTTCCCAACCTCTTGAATTGGGCAACCTCCTTTGGCTTTATGCTCAACTCATCGGTATGGCCGACCCCGTCCGAAAACTTTCCAGCGTTTACACCAAACTCCAAAGCGCAGCTGCTGCGGCGGACCGTTGCTTCACCATGATGGACCGAGTCCCTCAAGTGACCCAAAACCCCGACGGAGTCGTTTTGCCTCGGCATTCTAAAAGCATCCAGTTCCAAAACGTCTGTTTCTCTTATACTCCCGAAAAACAAGTTCTAACCAACATCTGTTTCACGGTGTCCGCTGGGGAAACGATTGGCATCGTTGGGGCCAATGGAAGTGGGAAATCGACCCTATTAAATTTACTGCCCCGATTTTACGATCCCGATCATGGCTCGATCTTCATCGATGGGATCAACATACGCGAAGCAAACCTTCGGAGTGTGCGAAAGCAATTAGGCATTGTCACACAAGAACCCATTCTGTTCGATGATACGATCTACAATAACATTCTTTATGGTCGAAGGAATGCCACCCTCGCGGAAGTAGAAGATGCTGCCAAGAAAGCATTTGCCCACGATTTCATCATTAAACTTCCCAAAGGATACCAAACGCCCGTCGGGGAACTAGGCAGTAGTCTCTCGGGAGGGGAACGCCAACGGGTTGCCCTTGCTCGGGCCATTCTCCGTGACCCCCGCATCTTAATTTTGGATGAGTTTTCCAGTGCTATTGATCCCGCCTCCGATGCTCTCATCCATCAGGCCTTGCGAGAATTCAAGAAGGATCGCACCACCTTTTTTATCACTCACAAAATGCACACGTTGGACTTGGCCGATCGGATTATTGTTCTCGATCAGCATCAACTCGTTGCCATCGGAACGTATAAAGAACTGTTAGAAAGTTGTGAGATATTCCGTGACCTCATCAACGTCCAAAGCCAACTTCGCCTTGCCAGCTAAAGTCGAATCTCTTTATTTTGATGATCCGGTATCAATCCGCATGCAGCTTCCAATCGGAGACACCGAGCTGATGACAAACACCAGCCACAACTATAAAGTTAAGAGATGCGGTCCTTCCATTTAGAGACGAGGATACACTCGAATTCCGATACGAACACTGGGAACAGAGTACAAGCGATTCGGTAATTGAAAAGAATCGTCCGCGTGGTTTCATTCACGGATACATGAGACAACGATTTTCCAACCATTTCCCTACAGAACAGGCTTCAAACCACTAAAAATTGGGTGTAAAAAGAAAGGTTACTCCAAACTCAAAACAAGACTCACTCAGTTCTCAGTTTTCTGGCAATTTGGCCAAGTTAAAAATCTACTCATACTGCTCAATCGCATACAGACTCAGTCAAAAAACATTCTTTTTTGGTTAATTTCCATAAATCCTATTGAAAAAAAAAAAAAAAAAAAAAAAATATAAAAGGAGATTATTTTTACCTTTAAAAAAAATAAAAAACAAAAACAATCCCAAAAAAAACAAACAAAAAAAAAAAACTTAAAAAAATAATTCCATTCAAAAAGATTGAATTTAAACAATTTTGGGTTTACAAAGTTCCCTGAGCCGGGGTATTTGTAGTAAACATCATTCGAATAATGACCTGCCTTTTCTCCACTTCTGACGCTGCCGCCGACCATCTCTGTCAATATCACGGCGGTGCCGGTCTAAATAAAAAAAA
>CAZFDX010000660.1:0-3891 GCA_964518325.1 uncultured Alcaligenaceae bacterium
CAACCACTCTGCCCGCTTTTCCCAAACTCGATGTCGAGGCCTTTTCCAAGGCAATTCAACCCATGTATGAACAACTCATACAGCAGGTCACTCAGGCCATCAACAATGCTCCGGATGGCGATATTATCGATGGCTCCGAACGACAGGTTTACAACTTGATGAATCAATTTAAGCAGAGGCTTTATCAAGCTGCTCTCCAACAAAGAATCGCTACGGCTCAGGCCGATTTTTCCCCCTCCGACCCAAGCTAATTCCCAAAAACGCTGCCGAAATAAAGGCTCTCAAGAATACTCCGTCTTGACTCTCAATGGTCGGATTTCCTTGCGTCGGATTATTTGGCACTCGGTGACCACGGGCCGATTTACCATCATCGATCGGTATCTCGACAAGGCCGAGAAATCGGTGAGTCTGGCGACGCGGGAAATGGTTTGTCGACTCAGTTTAGCAAGCCCCAACTTTGAAAAGACGGCAGAAAATCTCAAACACACCACCGGTATTCAAACCAGTGGAGAAACGATTCGTAAGATCGTTGAGGCAGAAGGGCAAAAGGTGATCGCTGCCCAACAAAAAGGGACTTTGCCCATCTTTTGGACAGCCAAGGATTGTCCTGCCGAGCCGACCGACCCGCAAAGTCCCACCCGAGTTTATCTCGGTGTGGACGGTGTTCAAATTCCTGTGATTACCGACAAGGAAAAACAAAAACGCCGGAGCCAAATCGTGGCGAAACGGCGGGGTAAAAAAGGACGTAACCCGCTGCCAGCGAGCAAAAAAGGGGAAAGCGAAAAGTTCAAGGAATACAAATTGGTGGTGGCCTACGACGAGTCGAAGCGACATCGGATTGTGATGGGAACGACGCAAAATCATAGGCATTTAGGACGATTGCTGAAAAAGGTGGCCAACCAAATCGAACTCGATGAAGCGAAAGAAAAAGTGGCGATAGTGGATGGAGCGGTATGGATACAGAAACGAATCGAAGGCCAGAATTTGTCGTTGGATGCGATCTGTTTGGATATCTATCATTTGTCGGAGAATGTACACAAGGCGAGGAAAGTGGTTTTGGGTGAGAGCGATGAAGCGGGAAAGAAATGGGCGGAGGAGTTGTTGCAAGTGTTCAGAGAGGAGGGATATGAAAAAGCGATGGACAGGATAATCGAGTGGAAGAAAGGTCTTCGGGGGAGCAAAAGAAAGGCAGCGGAAGGTTTACAAAATTATGTGAGCGATCGGCGAGAGATGATATGTTATCCGGAATTGAGAGCGAAGGGAATACAGATCGGGAGTGGTCCGACGGAAGCGATGTGTAAGACGGTAACGCAACGGGTGAAAGGCTCAGGAAAGCGTTGGGATTTAGCAAATGCAGGGCGAGTGCTAGCGTTGCAGTGTCTGGAACAAAGTGGTCTGTGGCAGAGATATTGGCAAAGTCATTTAGCAACAGCCGCTTAAGTCTGCCCGAAAATTTTGCCAGACCCTACGACATCTTCAAAAGGCACTTCGGGAATGAATTTGACTTCCCCTCTTCGGGCGCATTTCAAGTGGCGTACAGTCGCGCCCTCAGTAAAACTCGCACACAACAAACCCCAAGAAGTCGGCAAGAAAGTCGATCTCTTGCAGAACGGGCTGGTGATGACGATTTTGGGGACAATCGGACTTGAGGGCAATTCTTGGCATATTAAGCACATGTATCAATACACCGATACGTATTGATACATGTGCCAAGATTTGTCCATTTTCTCCAAAATCGTCGAATCACTCGATAAAACAAGCCTTTTTCAAAAGACCCATCCGTCTCACGCAGCGATACAAAAGCCTGAAAACTCCCCCGTTCGCTTGTATTGCGCCCCAACTTCAGAGGCCCGCGTTTTGCAGGCCCGAAAATCAAGGGGAATCCCATGACGATCACTTTACCCGAAGAACGACCCGACCCATTAGAGCCGTTGCTTCTTTCGCCCTCAGAATTGGCACGCTACCTTTCCGTTTCACTTCGCACCCTCTGGCGAATGCGAGATGCTGGCGAGCTTCCCTCGCCCTTGAAGATAGGCCGGTTAGTCCGTTGGCGAAAGGAAGCCGTTGACCACTGGTTTAGGGAAACCAACCCGAACACGCCCGAAGTTATCCAAGAAGCTGCCAAGCGATTGAAAGACCATCGCCGACGTTCTCGAAGCCACAATGAAAACCAAAAATCGACCGAGTACAAACCCAACAAAGAGAATTGAACAACGAAAGGGGTTGATACTCAAATTGTTTGGGTATCCCAAAAAAAGAGGAGAAAGAGAGATTGGAAGTCACGCTGTTTCTCAATCCATCAACAATCAACATAACAAACTTATTTTATGCGTATCGAAGAAATGTTGCAACGCCTTTGTGGGGTGTCGGGCAAACCGTCTCACTGGGTTGCGCGCTGCCCCTCGCACAAAGACCGATTTGTAAGCCTTTCCATAAAACGGATCGCCGACGGATCGATCCACGTTCGTTGTTGTGAGGGTTGCTCTCTCGATTCGATCACCCAATCGCTTGGGATGAAGATTCGAGACCTTTTCGCGGACAATGACTTCAACCGGTCGATAAACGACCAACCGCCTCCAGAACAGAATTAAGAATGGTGACCTTAGAAAACAAAGCGACAGTAAAAGCCAAGCTCACTAAGGGGAAATTATAGATTCCCGAGTGAACATACCGAATGAAGAAACCAACGAAAAAGGGGAAGAGTATTCGGCTCTTCCCCCAATTTCAACAAGTAACAAAGTGTATTCTATGACAACAGAACAAATTTTGCAACGACTCAAATGTGTCAGAGGCTCTGCCCCGCAGTGGACATCGCTATGCCCTGCACACGACGACCACAACCCAAGCCTCTCAATCAGCAAGGGAGACGACCGAAGAACTCTTTTGAATTGTCACGCAGGTTGCTCTATAGAGGCAGTCACCCACGCAATCGAGATCGATCCTCAAGACCTTTTCGAGGATGAGAGTTTGACGTGTTCGAGTCACACACGACGACCACAACCAAGACAGACTCAAGACGAAGCCAAGAAGGTAACGCACCTTCTGTCGAGCTACCAGACCCTTCAACAACTTCAAGAGGCAGCAAAGGGGCATCGCAACACCAAAACACTTGGGGCAGAACCTTCCTTTTACGTTTACACCGACGAACGGGCAACCCCCATTCTTTGCGTTTGCCGATGGGATTCACCCGACAAGCTGCGAAAGATATTCTCACAAGCATCGTTTGACCTTGAAAAGAAAACGTGGTCGTTCACAGCATCGACAAGCTATCTGAAACCTGTCTATCGTCTGACGACGATCAAAGAGGCATCTATCGTGGTTATCCTCGAAGGGGAAAAATGTGCTGACGCACTGGCAAACCGCTACAAGGGGCAAACCGCTATCGCATTCACGACGCTGGCAGGGGGAGCCAACACCGACTCAAAAAAGTTTGACCTTGCCCCGCTTATCGGTAAAGAGATTTACCTTTCACCCGATAACGACAAAGCTGGCGAAGGGTTCGTGAAGAAGATCATCGGGGAGCTTCTCAGATTGGCGCAAGACGCTGGCAAGATTCGCCTAATCGATCCGAAGCAATACGGGTTCACCCCACACGCCGAAAGCGAAGACGACAAGGGCAAGGACGTTGCGGACTGGATCGAACAGCAAGAAGCGGAGAACTTTTCCGATTCTCAGATTCAAGACTCCTTCGACCAGATTTTGAACGAGGCCGACCCGATCAACCCCGGAGACTTCCCGACGAAAGAGGAAACAACAAACAGGGAACCCGTAAAAGACAACAAGCCAACGCAACCGAAACGACGGCATATCCCTCAACGTCCTTTTCCTCTCAAAGTCTTTCCCGATACGATCCGCAAGTTTATTGAAAAGATTTCGGCATCGGGTTCAAAA
>CAZFDX010000661.1:0-11177 GCA_964518325.1 uncultured Alcaligenaceae bacterium
GGTCCCATGAAACCTTCTCCTTCAAAGGTCCATTCACCAACGAGCTTTTGAAGCCAAAGGTGTTGAGGAAGTGGAACGGGTTGTTGCATGTTAAAAATCTCCGATAAGGATGATAGGGGCGAAAAGGCATTTTCCCTGAAAAAGGTGCCGTCTCAAGGTCGGTTGGCAGAGAAAAAAATTTTGTCTGAGATGGTGATTGAGAAAAGCCCCCCACCCGCAGGCGAGTGATGTTCAGCGATTCAGGTGCGGAGTGAGGGATTTGGGAGATACAACGACCTCCGACTTTTGCGGGAGCCAGTCGGTTCAGCGATTGAGGTACGGAGTGAGAGATTAAGGAGACGAGCGGGAAAATAAAAAAACCCCTGATGTTGCCATCAGGGGTTTAGTTATCTTTGTTTGGTGAGATGCTGTTGAAGAATGAGTCACATGATAACAACGAGTAGAATAAACTACTGTTGGTGTTAGAAATCAAATCCTTAGAAAGGAGGTGATCCAACCGCAGGTTCCCCTACGGTTACCTTGTTACGACTTAGTCCCAATCAAGGGTTTTGCCTTCGACGCTGACGCGGCTTCGGGCACTCCCCTCTTTCGTGGCTTGACGGGCGGTGTGTACAAGGCTCAGGAACACATTCACCGCAGTGTTGCTGACCTGCGATTACTAGCGATTCCAACTTCACGAAGGCGAGTTGCAGCCTTCGATCTGAACTGGGGCGTATTTTTTGGGATTTGCTCCGTCTCGCGACTTGGCTTCCCTTTGTGTACGCCATTGTAGCACGTGTGCAGCCCTAGACGTAAAGGCCATGAGGACTTGACGTCATCCCCACCTTCCTCCGGTTTGACACCGGCAGTCTTCCTAGAGTCCTCTTCGTTAGAAGTAGTAACTAAGAATAAGGGTTTCGCTCGTTAAGGGACTTAACCCGACATCTCACGACACGAGCTGACGACAGCCATGCAGCACCTGTATCTGGTTCACGATTGGATACGTTCGTCCACCGTTTCCGGCAACTACCCCCAGACGCTTTCGCACATGTCAAGTCTAGGATAAGGTTCTTCGCGTAGCCTCGAATTAAGCCACATGCTCCACCGCTTGTGTGAGCCCCCGTCAATTTCTTTGAGTTTCAGCCTTGCGACCATACTCCCCAGGCGGGGTACTTAGCACTTTTGCTTCGCCAGTAAAGTCATGTGAACCCTACTAGCTAGTACCCAACGTTTAGGGCTAGGACTACCGGGGTATCTAATCCCGTTTGCTCCCCTAGCTTTCGCGCCTCAGCGTCAGAAAAGGTCCAGTGTGTCGCCTTCGCCACCGGAGTTCCGTTCAATATCAATGCATTTCACCGCTCCACTGAACGTTCCACACACCCCTACCTTCCTCGAGGCAACCAGTATCCGAGGCAGTTCTCCAGTTGAGCTGGAGGATTTCACCCCGGACTTGATCACCCGCCTACGCGCCCTTTAAGCCCAGTGATTCCGAACAACGTTCGCTCGGTTCGTCTTACCGCGGCTGCTGGCACGAACTTAGCCCGAGCTTACTGATAGTCAATCCGACTTGCGCCTTTCTCCTATCTTTCGCGATTTACAACCCGAAGGCCTTCATCTCGCACGCGGCATCGCTCGTTCAGGCTTTCGCCCATTGACGAAGATCCTCGACTGCAGCCACCCGTAGGTGTCTGGCCAGTGTCACAGTGCCAGTGGCGCGGGTCGTGCTCTCACACCCGCTACGCATCTTCCCCTTGGTGAGCCGTTACCTCACCAACTAGGTAATACGATATGGTCTCTTCTCGAGGCGAAATTCATTTCCCGGTATAAGGATGCCCTCACACCGAATCGCTGGGTATTACCCGTCCGTTAGAACGGCTATCCCCATCCCCAAGGGAGATTGACCATACATTACTGCCCCTTTCGCCATTTCCTCCAGTCAGTTACCCAACTGGCATTCATTCGACTTGCATGCCTAATCCATGCCGCCAACGTTCGTTCTGAGCCAGAATCAAACCCTTCACAGAGTGTATTGTTTATTCAGCTTTCGCTGGAATAATCAAAAGAGTTCAATCCAGTTTCCATCACAAACTATTCTC
The DNA here is from genome assembly GCA_964518325.1 of uncultured Alcaligenaceae bacterium. Taxonomy (GTDB): domain Bacteria; phylum Planctomycetota; class Planctomycetia; order Gemmatales; family Gemmataceae; genus SKW135. Next base: position 2,076 of record CAZFDX010000661.1, read on the forward strand.
AAAGTTTTTCCATCTCGATCTCCGCAACACTTAGGTTTCCCCTCATGCTGCTTCCTCTCGATTTGGAGGCTGGAATGAGTTTGCCAATGGTCTGGCAATTTAACTCATTCCTCAAGCAGATCATCTCACCAAATTGTCAAAGATCAAACTTAGTTATTGAAGGTCACACCAACACTAACCAAGACATGCTTGGTATCGGCTGTAGCTCGCTTCAACTTAACTCAGAAACGTCAGAAGTTTCATTTACTTCTTTTCGTTTCAGGTGCTGAATCATTAGCACACTCGTATCTTAAGATTCACAATCCGAAATGGCAATAGTCTTGCAAAAAAAAATTGGAAAAGTGTTCTTTTGCCTCATCTGCTCAGGGGTCAGAGAGGGGGGTTCATTCAAACATAACTCGCCAATCTATCGAACCTTAGGTTGCTGTATGTTGGGTGAGATTATGCCCTCTTTTTTAGCGACTCGATTTTTTATTTTGTCGCCACTACAACAAATGATGACCCTTCTCAAAAGAGAAGTCAAGCAAATTCTGATCCTTTTACGAGGTTTTCACTGTGCCGACACCGACCGCACTTATTCTCCGCAGTCCCGGAACGAACTGCGACCTTGAAACCGCTTTTGTCTTTGAAAAAGCAGGGGCCTTTGCGGAGCGGTTGCACATCAATCGCCTGCGTGAGGACCCCTCCTTGCTCCAAAAATTCCAGATTCTCGTTCTTCCGGGGGGCTTTTCCTATGGCGATGATGTGGGGGCAGGCAAAATTCTCGCCAACCAGCTCACTCACTTCCTTGGTGATGAACTCCGGAAATTTCGCGACCGCGAGAAACTCATCCTCGGAATTTGTAACGGCTTTCAGATTCTTCTTAAAGCGGGACTGATTATCCTGCCCGATGAAGAAGGCCCCGTCGCTACCCTTGCGAACAACAAACAAGGGCGATACGAAGACCGCTGGGTTCATATGAAGGTGACTTCTCAAAAAAGCCCCTTCGTAAAAGGGCTAGATCGCTTGTTTATCCCAATGGCTCATGGAGAAGGGCGGTTCACATGCCGTGAACAATGGATTCTTCAGGGGTTGGAACAAACCGGTCAAGTTGTTTTGAAATATGTCCGCCCCGATGGAACCCCTGCCAACGAAGAGTTTCCCCATAATCCGAATGGTTCCAGCCATGATGTCGCGGGAGTGTGCGATGCTTCGGGCTTAGTGATGGGGTTGATGCCTCATCCGGAACGGCATGCCTTTCCGACTCAGCATCCCCATTGGACCCGTCAGGGACTCAAGGAGCAGGGGGATGGCTTTGCCATTTTCAAAAATGCCGTCGATTTTTTCAAATCCTGATTGGTTCCCCTTCGTGTCTGATGAAGTCGAATGGAAAACAGCTTTGACTTTGTGTTCAATGAAGTTGAATGAGAAACGACCTTTGACTTTGTGTGGCATGGCCTAGTAAGGAAATGCCTTTTGAAGGAGTGGAAAGAGAGAATCTGGATGAGGGGGGGGGAATTTTCTTTCCCCAAGCTCGGAAACCCATGCGATTCCGTAAGTGGTACAGGTTACGAACACCTCTTTCGCTTCTTGCAACTCCCCAAATGAGATAGGCCGTTCTTCGATGCGAAGGTTCTGCGTACGGGCATAATCCAATACTTGTTGCAGGCTGATCCCGTTGAGAATCCACTCAAGGGGGGGGGTGACCAAAGTATTATCCTGAAACATCAGGATATTCCCGTTCCATGTTTCTAATACCCACTCCTCCGTTGTGGGCGACACGAGAAGCGGCTCTTGAGGAAAGGTGGCATGGTAGGCTCGCCACCAATTCAATCGGGAACGATGCTTGATCTTCGGCTCGACACCGAGCGGGGCCACCACCGGCGCAAGCCGAATCCCTTTTTTCACCATTTGTTCGATGGCAGGGAGATTGAGTTCTACCGTATGAATCATCAAGGTGGGTCGATCCGATTCGGCGACCGTGGGGATCGGCAGGGACTTGATTCCGGGGGTAGCGACTAACACCACCGATGCCTCGGCATTGGGATGATTCACTTGCAACAAATGTTCTGCAATTTCGGTCAATTCGTCGTCTGTGTGGCGAAGTTCGATGTGCGCCCAACGACAGGAATTCCGAAAGCGGTGCAGATGCTTTTCCCAACCGAAAAGTTTCCGGTGATAAGTGCGTACCCGATCGGTGAGGGTTGCCCCCCACAGAAACCCCGCATCGTGAATGCTCACTTTCAATTCCGAGGCCGGCACAAAGGATGAATTCAGATAAGCAAGCGGTTCCATAAATTCTTGGGCTTATTTCAAAGGGGTTCCAAACACCTGCACCCAATATCGTTCGCCTTTCTCGTTTTTGGCAATGGCAACGCCAATTTCCGTGTAATCGGGATTGAGTAAGTTTTTCCGATGTCCTTCCGAATTCAACCAATCCTTGACGACCTCGGCCGGCTTTAGTTGATTGAAGGCGATATTCTCTGCGATGGCCCGATAGCGGTAGCCGGCATCTTTCACTCGTTTGACCAAATCGCTGTCACCAAGGGTATGTCCCAATTGATTTTGCTTGGCCATCTGCTGGGCATGGAATCGGGCGGCCGCAAACAATTTTGGGTTGGCGACCAAGGGGGGGAGTTTCTCAGCTTGGCGAGCTTGATTGGTTTGTTCCAGAAGGGCTTTTTCTTCGGGACTCAATTCGAGTTTATCCTCCCCTTGACTGAATAGGCTCAGGGACATTATCAGGAGAAAAGAGAAAGGCAGCCGCATGATTGCTCCCCGCTTAGGTGGAAAGTGTGATGGGACTATTTTAGAGAGAAGAGATGGGTTGGATGTTTCTTCGGGAACGATTGGCCGCTCCCAGAACGATTCGCCGCTCGGATCAGAGATCGATTCGCCACTCGCATCGGAAATCGATTGGCTGCTCCGAGCTGGAAATTTTGGCCGCAGGGGGAAGAGAAAAAAATCGCTTATCCCTCTGTGGCCCTTGATGGCTTTTTTCTGGTTCGTTTATTGTAACCAGATTACGCAGCGGCTAGACTGCCCCGTTTGTTCGAGGTCGATTTGCTGGGCAAAGTTAATGGCATCCACGATTCACCGGCAGCAGCGCGAATGAATTGGTCGAAAATTTGCCGATCGAGTTTCGAGGCGGTATCGGCTTCGGGATGCCATTGCACTCCGAGGAAGAACCAATCGGGATCGGTCGATTCAATCGCTTCGATCACACCATCAGGACAAACGGCCCCGACTTTCAAATCTCGACCGAGCTGATTGATGGCTTGATGGTGACGGCTATTGACCATAGTCTCGGCGGTTTCGTAAATCCGACCGATCAGCGAACCTTCCACCAAATTGACCATATGGCGATGAGCCACCCCTGTCGGATCGAGGTGCGGCATGGCTTTGGGAACATCCAACGGAATGTGGTTGAATAAGGTACCGCCGAGCATCACGTTCACTTGTTGCATGCCCACACCAATGGCGAGGCAGGGCTTTTTCTTTTCGATAATCTTTTGAATGAGATACCAATCGGAAGCATCACGACGTTCCGACATAGGTTGAAGGAGATTCCCGCGAGGTTGGCCATAGCGGCGTGGGTCCAGATCAAGTCCCCCTGTCAGCAACACACCATCGACGCGATCCAACAGGGTATCGATCTCGGTGCCTTTGCCTAAAGGCGGAATCAACATCGGAATACCTTCGGCCAACACAATTGAATCGAAGTAGCCACTATTCAAACGGGCATGGGCAGTATATTGTTTGGTTGCGGAGTAGAAGTCGGTATTGATGCCAATTAAAGGCCGAACAGGCAAAGGCTTAGCAGCCATCGTGGTGAACCCTCCTTGGTTGTGTGATATTTACAAAAAAGCCAGTTTCCAAAACCGGTTTCTGTTCTTGTGGGAACGCAAACAGAATTTCTTGTTTGGGAAATATACACAAACGATACTGGTTTTGACAACCCCAACTTTTTTAGAATCTCGAAATTCCCTTATTTGACTCATAAGATCGGGGTTTACTCGATCCGCATTGGTATGGTATGGCCTGCTCCTGAATCAAGGAGTCTCACGATGCGCAAAGAGTGGTTTTGGATTTTTACGATGGTGTGTTGTTGTGGAATTTCGTTTGGGATCGGTCGGGCCACCACCCCGAGAACCTTGACGGTTGTGAACCCTCATCCAGTTGTGGACGAGGTCAAACCCCTGACTACGACTCCCACCCGTTTGGATATTCCCCCGCTGGAAGTGAGCGAAGTGATCGATTTGGGGAACATTTATTTGCCCAGCCGAGCTGATTTGCAACCGGTCGAGAATGGAGAAATCATCCCTGCGAGTTTTCTCCCCCCCCCTGAACCTTTGGAGCGAATTCCCCCTGCCAAGGATGGCAATGCTTCGATGATCAAACAGTTACCCCCCCACCGCGAAGTTCCCCCCCCACCGACCGAAATTCCGCCTCCTCCCGACTTGAAAGGGGCCGGAAAACCACCTCACGAGAAACTTCACATGGAAGAACTCGAAAAAACCCTAAAAATTCTCAGCGAATGGTTCTCTAACCTCCGTTAGAATCTCTTGCTAACTTCCGTTAAAATTCCCCTCTAGCCTAATTTGACTCGGGCAATTTTTTTGGCTCCAAGGCGCACAATTAATCCATCGATATTCGTCAGAATGTGCTTAGGATCACTAATTACCTCCCGATTGGGACCAACCTTTACTGCCTTTTCCATAATCTTCCGACGGGCTTCGCCGTTGCTTTCTGCCAACCCGAGTGCAACGACCAATTTGACAATGCCAATCCCATCTGCAACCTCGGCAGAAGGAATGGTCACTTCAGGGATATCGGTGGGGTCTTGGCCATGAGTTTTCTGATTTTCCCATTCCTCCCAAGCCTTTTGAGCGGCTTCGGACCCGTGATAGAAAGAGGCAATATCAAAAGCCAGTTGCTTCTTGGCCTGCATCGGGTGCGTTTGATTTGGATCAACTAGTTTTTGAATTTCCTCGGTGGTTCGATCGGTTAAAAGTTCAAACCATTCTTTCATTAACTCATCGGGGATACTTAGCGTTTTGAAAAATTGCGTCTGAGCCGATTCCCCCACACCAATGTAGTTGCCTAAACTTTTGCCCATCCGCCGCGTGCCGTCAAGCCCTCGAAGAATGGGGAGCGTCAAGCACACTTGGGGTTCTTGTTCTGCCGCTTCTTGAAGCCGTCGCCCCATCATGAGATTGAACAATTGCTCGCTTCCCCCCAACTCGATATCCGCTTGAATCTCGACACTATCTTGCCCTTGCATTAACGGGTATAAACATTCGTGCAAGTAGATGGGGATCGATTCGGGTCGCGCGTAAAAGCGTTTGGTAAAGTCATCCCGTTCCAACATGCGTTGCAGGGTGATTTTGCTCATGAGATTAAGCACATCGAGAAAGCCCATTTGCGAAAACCATTTCCCGTTTCGGACCACTTCGGTTTTCTCAATGTCAATCACTTTGGCCACTTGCTTCAGATAGTCTTGTGCATTGGCTTCCACCACCTCTGGGGTCAATCTAGCCCGAGTCTGATCTCGCCCGCTGGGGTCGCCGACCAGTGCGGTATAGTTCCCGATGATTAAAACGGCCTGATGCCCCAATTCTTGAAATTGTCTCAGTTTTCGCAAAGGAACCGTATGCCCCAAATGGACATCGATACCCGTCGGATCAATCCCATATTTGACCCGTAACGGTTTCCCCGTTCGGATCGATTTTTGGAGTTTTTTGAGCAACCCTTCTTTGGGTTCGATCTGCTCGCAACCTCGGCTCAACAGAGCTAATTGTTCTTCAGCGCTTTTCATGAAGAGATTGTACAAAATTCTCAGCAAGGCCCCAATTTTCGCGCTCAAAAGGCTCAGTGGAATCGAAAGAGCCGCCCACAAAACATTCCTTTCAACCCCAAGGATTTTTTTCATGAGGATTTTTTGAGAAGGTTGGCAACAGAATCGAAGAGAAGAAGAGAATGGTAAGAATCAAAGAGAGAAAATGCTCACAACGATACGATTTGAGAGGACAGGGAGACTCTCACGGGTTTTGGTCCGAAAAGTGGGGGGCACCACCGGATTCGACAACCCATGAGAGATTCTTTGAATGGCATCTTGTAACGACGGATTTATTTCTGACCTGTTCCATTACAAGGGAGACATTTTTGGAAGCCCTTACCGTTACAGAAGGTACACTTAAAGCCGGCACTATCCTTTCCTGTTCCCTTGCAGAAGGAGCATTGGAACGGCCCTGTCCCTGAACCGTTGCAACTGGTACAGACTTTCGCACTAACGATTCGGGGAGTACAAAGCAGCCCTGTCGCACCCACCAGATACTTGAAGGCTTGCCGTCGATTAAATTTAGGCATGAGATTTCCTCAGACCGCTGAGATGTCTAGGCAGGGGATATTCGCAGCAGTAACCAAAAATCCCCTACATTGAATAGGATTCTTGAATTGATTTTGTGACACCATTCTGAAAAAATACTCGGGATTGAAAGAAAGTTCATTGATTTGGTGTCACGATTCTAAAACATTCCCGATTGAGAGGGACTTTTTAGATTGGTGTTGCGGTCTTGATTGAGAGGGACCTTTTAGATTGGTATCGCGATGCCCCTCACCGATGCGACTCTTTTCCGCCGACGATCCCGCAGCTGGACAAAAAGGCCCCGCGAAACCGCTTTAATCTTTTGCATCAGTCGAAGCTAAATTAGCTACATCGAAGGGATGGGGGAAGAGTTCGCTCAAACGGTAGCGGGCCAACACCTCATTCAGATTAGTAATCAGAACCTCAAGGTTGCCGCCAAATTCCCAAAGGAGTTGTCGGCAGGCTCCACAAGGAGGCGTAGGCTTACTGGCAGTCGTCGTCACACAAACGGCCACCAATCGACGTTTCCCTTCGGAAAGGGCTTTGAACAACGCGACACGCTCGGCACATACGGTTAAGCCATAGGTGGCATTTTCGACGTTGCACCCGCCGATAATCTCACCTTGATCCGTCAAAAGGGCCGCCCCGACCGCAAAACCCGAGTAAGTGCAGACGGCATGCCGACGAGTAACGCGTGCCACTTTGAGAAGTTCCGTTTCTTGTTGAGCAGTGAGCATCGATCCGCCCCCCCCCCTGGAGAGGTGGTTCCATAACCAATTCGTGGCGGTATCATTCCTGCGCCACGTCATTCCGGATTATTTTTTTGGGCCAGGTAATTTCATTCCCTCGCGAAGAGCCTTGAGCAATTGATGATCCGAGGTATCGCCGCTGGCTTCCCAAATCATGGCTCCGCCCAGTTTTTTTTCGAGTATGTAGTTCCCTTTGAATTTTAGGGATTCAGCATCATCGAAGGTAATGAAAACCCCGCTCTTCTCATCGTAAAGCCAAGGGGCCTTACTGTCGGGATCGCGAAAGAGCTTGGCTTTCTTGCTGATGTTATTGAGCAGGTCTTTGGTATCCCAGTTGGCTTGTTCCCAAGTACCCTTGGGGGGGGGGCCTGCAGCCGGTTGATGAAGCCCGTTGGCGTTGGCTTTCACACCTCCCCAACCTCGGCCGTAGAAGGGAACACCCAGTACAATTTTTTCCGACGGGACACCCGCCTTGAGATAGGCTTGCACCGCAGCATCGACACAAAGAAGTTTATTCTCGGCTATCGGATCGGTTTTGGAAGCATAAAGCGGAGCATGGTGATTGGTCACCTTTTCCCAAGAGCCGTGAAAATCGTACGCCATTAGGTTCAACCAATCACAAATTTTAGCGATTTTGTCTAACTCCATGTTTTGCATGGTGACAGTCCCTGCGGGAGAGGCAATCGTCAGAAGATATTTTTTCTTGTCTTTTTCACCGGCGGCATCCAGTTGTTTCCGTAACTCGGCCAGCAACAAGGTGTAGTTTGGTTTATCTTCCTTACGGGTTTTATTTCCTTCTAGCCCCCCCCCGACGGGATATTCCCAATCGATATCTAAACCATCGAAGGCATATTTCTGCATCATCTCGACGGCAGAACGAGCAAATTTCTGCCGAGATTCCTCGGTTAAAGCCACATCGGAAAAGGGACTCGAAAGCGTCCACCCCCCGACCGAAAGCAGTACTTTCAAATGCGGATGCTTTTTCTTGAGCTTCTGCAGTTGGTTGAAATTCCCGCGTAAACTCTCTTTCTCCCAAGTATCCCCAGCATAGGCTTTATCGATTGCGGCATAACTATCGAAGAGGGCCACTTTGCCCTCTTGGATTTTCACGAAGGCATAGTTGATGTGGGTGATTTGATCGGCAGGCAAATCGGCCACATGAAATTTCCGATCGTAGATCGACCACTCGGTAAAGTACATGACAACCCGAGGTTCTGCCGAATAGAGCATCGGACCATACAGCAATACAAGCAGGAGAGGAAGTTTCTTCATTTCGTTATTGTATGAATGTCAGGAATCGATACGGAAAGGATCATCGTACCGATTTCAGGTCTGGCTCAAAGGCCTTGTTGGTAACCCAAATCGTGTCAAGAAAATCCCCTACTTCTGGTGGAAAAATGCAAAGCAAGGATTGAAGAAAAAAAAAAAAAGAGTGGGAGAGGAGGGGCATTATTGCCGATTCGACCGATTAGAAATCGGAAGCGTGCCGCCCCCCCCTTGGGTACCGAGATTAGAAATCGTTTTTCGGTTTGGGGTCTTTACCCGGTTGAGACTCGGATTTGGCTTTGACCTCATCGATCCAAGAAAGCCATTTCTCTTCACGAGCTTTGCGATCCGGATTCGGTTTATCCATTGCCGTGCTGCGGATTTGAATATCGGTCCCATCGGGCGAGATTAAAACCACCTCAATGGCAGAATCATCGGAAACGTCTTTGGTTCCCCGTCCGGGCACAGTAACCCGTTCGGTGGTTTTCCCACCACGAATGTCCAGAACGAAAAGTCGTTGGGGCAACGGATCGAATTTAACACCACGCGGAGCATCCTTGGGGTCTTTTCCTTTGGGGATAGGCTCACCCGGAATGGGTTTCAGGCTAAAGTCGCTGATCGAAGAATCCCAAAGAGGCAACGGGGTCACAACGGCACCACCGACGAAGGTCCCCTTGGTGGCTTTTAATTCGGTCAGCACCCAATCGCCTACGGGTTATTGGGTCCTGGGCGAAGTTTTCA
>CAZFDX010000662.1:0-15868 GCA_964518325.1 uncultured Alcaligenaceae bacterium
CCTCAATCCCCTGCCTTATTGGAAGAGGTGACCGAGATGAGTGTAGGGCCAACCCGTGAGGAACCCGAATCAATAACTCAAGCAGGTACCTCAGCAGAGAAAATCAATGTGGATCGTTTGATCTTCCAAGCACAGTTCAACGAACTTCAACATCAGCAACGAGCAACGGCACCGAAAAAGGCCCCCGGCTCGGGCGAGATTACGAATGCCGCTCGCATTGCGAACGAAATCGTGACCCGTGCGGAAATGATTTCTCAAGGGACCCAAACCGAATTCCGTCTTCGCTTGGACCCGCCCGAATTAGGAACCATTCAAATTCGGATGCAACTGGGACCCGAAGGATTACGAGCCGAAATGACCGTCTCCTCCGATGCGGTCCGGCAACTGATGGAATCACAAATGCCCGATTTGCAACAACGCTTGCAAGCAGCAAACTTACAACTGGTTAAGTTCGACATCCAACAAGAACAAGATCGTCAAGACCAACAACGTTCTTGGTATCAACAACAACCTACCGAGGAAGAGGTTTCCTCGACAGGCCAAAAACCGTTTAATCCCCGAGTGACCCCGTTACCAACTCGTGGTGCCTTGTTGGATATTCGTGCTTAATTTTTTGTCCCCCTCCATTGGAGTTTGAACATGGCGAGTTTATCATCCTCGGCGATTTTAGGTGGGTTCGATACCTCACAATACTTGCAACTTTTGGTTGCTCAATTACAGAACCAAGACCCACTGAATCCCGTGAGCAACAGCGAGTTCCTTTCGCAGTTAACACAATTACAATCGGTGGCCTCTTTGGGAGAATTGAACGCCAATTTTTCTCAATTGTTGAAGCTGCAACAACTCAGCCAAGGCAGCTCCCTACTGGGGAAATCCGTCGAGTACAGCAAAACAGGTGTCGGTTTTGCCTCGGGTACGGTGACCGCCGTGAATTCGGATGGCAAGAATATCTTCCTGACCGTCGGGACCGATCGGGTTGCACTCGATGATATTCGCACGATCATTTAACAATAAACCCGACGTAATGATTCAACAACAACCCCCACAAGATTGATTAACAACAAGATTGATTAACAACCAGAACACCGAATAAATTTACAAACCCCCTGATTGTGACGTACAACGAGAGATAACATCATGGCATTAAATGCACTCTTTACCGGTTCCTCGGCCCTGACTTCGTTTTCTGAAGCTCTGAACGTCGTTGGTAATAACTTGGCCAACACGAATACCTCGGGCTTCAAAGCTCAGCGGATGAATTTCAAGGACTTGGTTTATCAAACCTTGTCTTCTGGCTCGGGTCCTTTTGGTTTCCAAGGTGGCACGAACCCCGCACAAATGGGCTTCGGGGTCGGCGTCGGTTCGATTGACACTTCCTACACCCAAGGGAACATTACCGCGACCGGCCGACCAACCGATGTCGCCTTGCAAGGGCCGGGATTCTTCGTTCTCTCGAATGGTTCTCGCACTGCTTTCACTCGGGCGGGGACCTTCGAGGTCGATGGCGGTGGATACTTAGTTGACCCCGGAACCGGTTTTCGAGTCCAACGATTTGGCAACGTCGGGGAAACCGGTGTGCCGAGCTTCCAGACCATTGGCGATTTGAATATCCGTATTCCATTCGGGATTGGTGTTCCGGGAGTGGCCACCACCAGCGTGCAACTGCAAGGGAACCTTTCTGCCACAACCCCGATTGGCGATCCGTTTAGCACCGCCATTCAGATTTTCGATACCCAAAGCACCCCGCGTGCCTTGAGTGTGACCTTCACCAAGACTGCCGCAAATACCTTCACTGTAAGCGGGACCGTGGCAGGGGGCACCGTCACCTTAAGCGCTACTACCGTCACCTTTGATAGCAACGGGTTATTGCTCTCGCCCGCAACGATTACTGCCACACTGACCCCGAGCGGACCGAATCCGCTTCCTTCCGTTCAGAACGTGACCTTGAACCTCGGCAACATTGGTCAACCGAACGGACTGACCCAATTCGGTTCCGCTTCGGCCGCCGCTGCGGTAACGCAGGATGGTCGTGGGGCCGGTGTGTTAACCAGCGTTACAGTCGATGCCGGTGGCATTATCCAAGGCACCTTCTCGAACGGGCGGGTTCTTCCGATCGCCCAATTAGCCGTGGCCGTGTTCAACAACCAAGGGGGATTACTCCGTCAGGGTGAAAATTATTACGGGGTTTCGCCCTCCTCGGGGGAACCTCTGATCGGACCGGCAGGTTCCGGAGGTCGGGGTACCATTCAAGGAAGTGCTTTGGAATCTTCCAACGTGGATATTTCCATCGAATTTTCTCGATTGATTTTGGCCCAGCGTGGTTTCCAAGTGGTCGCCCGTTCGGTCACGGCCAGCAGCGAAGTACTTCAAGAATTGGCCAACATCATTCGGTAATCTCTAACTCAAGGGTTGACTCATTTCTAAACTCAAGAAATCATCATCCTGAAGTATCATTTTGTTGAATGTTTATCTCCAACTTGAAGAATCAACCTCTTGAAAAATCATCCTCTTGAACTTGAAGAGGCATGCTCGCTTTGAGGAATGGAATCATCTTGAATTAGATTGGGCATTTTCGCCTTGCGAAATCATCCTGAACTGATGGAATCATCTTCGTGGGGGGGGGAAGTCACCTCAGAAGTTGTCCCCCCCCCTTGTTGTGAATGCCATTGTTCAAGTGTTAATAAAACTTGTCGCGGCTGGGCACCGTTATATTCCCCGACGATGCCATCTTCGGCCATCAGGTCGATCAATCGAGCAGCACGGCCATAACCGATACCGAGTGCCCTTTGTAATAACGAACAGCTTCCACGACCTTCGCGAATCACAATCTCAACGGCTTCGTTATAAAGTTTATCTTTCTTCTTTCCTTTTGTGCCGAATTCAGGGGGGGGGGAAGATTCCTCAGAATTTTCGGAGTTCTTCACTTCCAGATTCAAAAGTTCATCATCATACTCGGGTTCTTCGACCTCAAGATAAGAAACCACAGCCGAGATTTCCGAGTCCGAGGCATACGTTCCTTGAGCACGAACAAGGGTACTTGTATTGGGCTGCAAGAAAAGCATATCACCTTTGCCGAGCAGTTTTTCGGCCCCCATCTCATCGAGCACAACGCGACTGTTAGACCGATCGGCAACCTGAAAACAAATTCGGGCGGGCAAGTTCGATTTGATTAACCCAGTAATGACATCGACCGTAGGGCGTTGCGTGGTGAGAATCAGGTGAATGCCAGCGGCTCGGGATTTTTGGGCCAAGCGAATGATTTGACTTTCGACCTCTTTGCGATTGGCCATCATGAGATCGCCAACCTCATCAATAATCATCACCACATAGGGCATTTTTTCGGGGACGGCAAACTTCGTTGCGTATTCCTCACCCACACGGCGTAAAATTTCATCGTAAGGGAGATCGTTATAGCTATGGATATTGCGAACCCGAGAAAGTCGCATGAGGTTGTATCGTTCTTCCATCTTATCCACAGCCCAATTCAGGATGGCCTCGGCTTTGTCGTTTTCCACCACTACGGGATGCAGAAGATGGGGCAACTTACCGAACTCAGCTAACTCGACCTGCTTCGGGTCAATCATGACCATACGGGCCTCGGCAGGGGTTCGGGTCAGGAGAAGACTCAAGATGATCGAATTCAAACAGACCGATTTGCCCGTTCCGGTGCGACTTGCGATTAACAAATGCGGCATATCCGCCAGATCGTACACGAGGGGGTTCCCTTCACTATCTTTGCCAAGGAACAGGGGAAGTTTGTACTTGGCCACTTTTTCATGAGCGGCTTGGATCAGTTCGCGAATTCGGACCACAGAACGATATTTATTTGGGACTTCAATTCCGACCGTGTTTCGATTTGGTAACGGGGCGACGATCCGCACACTCGGCACCTTCAGATTCAACGCGAGATCGTCGGCTAATCCCGTGACACGAGAAACGCGCAGCCCCGTTTCCAGAGCAATTTCATATTGCGTCACCACCGGACCAGTATTAATGCCGACGACTTTGATGTTGATACCAAAATCGGCAAAGGTCTTTTCGAGCAGGGCCGCCACTTCTCGAAGATGCTTTTCATCTTCGGGCTGATTGTTGTTGACAGGGGGTTCTTCCAGCAGGTCCAAGGGGGGAAGATCATACGATCGTCTGATTGTTGTAAGCGATGCGGTGCGTTTGGGTGCGAGTTCCGTAATCGGAACATCGGGCAAAGTCGGCAGCATGGGACTGGCCACCTCGGGCAACGCAGGTTCCTTGGCTTGGCCGACGATAGGGAACAACTCTGGTGATAAACCTTTGACCGGTACCACAGCGGGTTCCGGAGGTTTTTCCGTCGTTTTATGGACCCGTTTCAATTCGGGTTTCGCAGGAGGAGGCGGAGTCGGTTCGGGGACATCTGCCGGTTTTTGGAACCAACGGAGAATCGAGAGGCGGAGGAATCGCCCCGTTGCCTGAATGAGTCGAAACAACGCCATGATCCCGTGATCTAAGGTGAGGATAATTCCCACACCGAGGGCGCAGCTAAACAACAACCAAACACCCGCCGGTTGAAATCGATCCGTGAGCGCATAGCCCAGAAACGCTCCCAAGTCGCCACCGGCACCGGCCAAGGGAGCCGTCAGGTGAGCCGTCGCGTACCAATCGGCCAGCAGCATCGTACACACACAGAGAAGCCCCCAGCCGATCGCTCGGGTGATCGCAACCATCCAACGGGGAGAAATGACGAGGGACAGGCAAACCAGAAGCCAGCCCAGCGTGAACGTGTAGATTCCCAGACCAAACGAATCGAACAAACGGGTGCGGAGCCAATCAATCCCTTCTCCGATCGCCCCTGCAAACGGGGGATAAAATCCATAAGGATAATCGTGCGGAGAAATGGGCTGCGTGAATATCACAATAGCCAGAATCCACCCCAGCAGGAGCAGGGTCAAACTAACGGGTGACGCCCGCCAAGGACGAGTGGGAATTAGTTTTGGTTGCTCGGCCATGATGCTACTCAACAAAGGCAGGGGGAAGGGGTTCTCCCCGTCCTACAACAAAAAGGTATCCTGTAGTACAAAGATTTTCTACACCCCCCTGACCGATAGCAGACTCAACGAAAACGGATTAGCCCTTACATATGTTACACGTTGCATTATGGGAACCAGAAATCCCCCCTAATACAGGGAACGTGGCCCGATTGTGCGCTGCCACAAATTCTCCTCTGCACTTGATTGGTCGCATTGGATTTCGGCTGGATGAGAAATCGTTACAACGTGCGGGGCTGGATTACTGGCCTTGGGTGAAACTGGTTTTCCATCCCACTTTTGACGATTTCGAGAAAACCCTTTCACCGGATAAGATTGTCTGCATCGAGACCCCTGCCCCGCAAACGTACTTGCAATTCCCATTTGAGGAAGGTCAGTGTTTGCTCTTTGGCAGCGAATCAAAAGGGCTGCCCGAATCCATACGCAAACGATATGCAAACAAGATGCTTTCGATCCCCATTCTCAACCCTCAGGTACGCAGCCTGAATTTAGCGAACTCTGTGGGAATTGTCCTGTTCCATGCTTTAGCGAAACTCGGCAGCATCTGAGAGGATGCTTCCTCCCGATCGGTTGAGGTTCCCTCCCATCGAGAAAAATCGATCGTGAGAAATATCGGGACATGGAGAGATATCAGGGTATGGATAAATATCAGACAAAGAGAAATATCTGGGCATGGAGAAATATCTGGGCATGGAGAAATGTCAGGACATTGGGGGGGGGGACGAAATCCACCCTCTTATCGATCCTTCCGAACAAGATCAATCATGCCCCCCCCCTTATTGATCTTGTTCAGGAACGACAGCCATGCGCCGCGATTCTGCGGTAGGGATTTTCTTACGTTCGAGCATCACTAGGGCCGTTGGCAAAAGCACCATAAGGGTTCCTAATAAAAGTCGTTGAGTCAGTTCCACTTCTCCCCAAATCAAATCAATAACCAAAGTGAACAACACCTGTGATAACCCCACCACCGAGACCTTGGCAGGATCGCCGTGAGCAAACGCCTTGGTGAGAAACAATTGCCCAAACGTCGCGGATACCCCGACCCCGAGCAGCATCACTAAAGGGAGCGGTTGAACAATCTCGGCTAAGGTTTTATGACGCTCAAACAGGAAGAAGCAGGCAATACAAAACAAAGTCGCCACGGCCGAGAAATGAACAACAATCGCATTCGTATCGAAATTTTTCAGGCGATGCAAGCCAATCATGGCAATGGCTGTAGCTAGGGCACTTGCTAAGGCAATGACAAAAGGCCAATCGTTACTTTGGGTCAATCCTTCAGGGGAACGAATCAGCGAAACCCCGATCACGCCTCCAAATACAGCAATCCAAACCCGTATCGAAGGCCAAGTCCCCAACAGAGGCCACGAAAGTAACGCCACCCAAATGGGAAAGGTATTTGTTAGGGTCGAAACAGTCGAGGCGGGCAAGTGATTCAGAGCATAATAGCCACCGATCAAACTAAGGCTTCCTGCAATGCTGCGGATCCACAATCGGGGGGGGGAAAAATAAACGAACTTGGTCCCTTGGCTGATGCCGTAAATGGTGACAAACACAAAGACCAAAAAAGACCGAAAGATGGCGGCCACTTGCCAATCGCAATAGTCTTTTAAGTGATGGGCCAATTCCGACATGATGGAGAAACTCAAGCAGCACAGAACCATCCAGATGTACGGTAAAATTGACGAGCCGCTCACTTGATCTCCACAGTAAATAGAATTTTGTAGAGATTTCTCCGACGAGTTCAACTCAGCGTAATCGTCTCCCTAAACAAACCGAGGGTAGAACAAGGTCCGCTTATGGAAACGTAGAAATAATCGCTTCCATCCCAAAAATGAAAGGGAAACAAGACAATTTTGGATGTGACGAGAATCCCCCCTCGGCTTGGGCAAGACGTTTTTTGTGATTAGGCAAGGCGTTTTTTGGCACCGTATTTAGGAGGTTCCGGCTCACCCACGACTTCGAGAAGGTCCATGATAATATCTTCGCTGGTTTTGCCCTCGGCCTGTGCTTGGAAGTTAGTTCCGATCCGGTGACGAAGCACGGGGATAGCTGCCTTGCGAATATCATCGATCGCGACGGAAAATCGGCCATCCATCGCAGCAAAGGCTTTGCCCGCTGCAATGAGATATTGCCCTGCTCGAACACCGGCACCAAAATCGACCATCTTTTTGACAAACTCCGGCGCGGTCGGGTCTTTGGGACGGGTCGCTCTCACTAGGCGCGTCACATAATCGATGACAAAATCTCCGACGGGAACCCCACGAACGAGCTTTTGCAAGTTGATAATTGCCTTGGCCGAGAGAATTTTGGTGATCTCCGCAGATTCATCTTTCGAGGTCATGACCAAAATGCGTTTTTCTTCGTCCAAGGTGGGATAATCCACTTTCACATTGAACATGAAGCGATCCAACTGAGCTTCTGGCAACGGATAGGTCCCCTCTTGCTCAATGGGGTTTTGCGTGGCAATCACGAAAAAGGGGTCCGGCAAATCATAGGTTTGTTGCCCGACGGTCACTTGACGTTCTTGCATGGCTTGGAGCATGGCCGCTTGAGTTTTGGGGGGCGTTCGGTTGATCTCGTCTGCCAATCCGATATTGGCGAACACGGGGCCATTCACGAAACGAAATTCCCTTTTGCCCGCCTCGTTCTCATCGTGCATCGTTGTTCCCGTGATGTCCGAATGCATCAGATCGGGCGTGAATTGGATTCGTTTGAAGCTCACATCGAGAATTTTGGCGATCGAGGAGACCATCAGGGTTTTCGCCAATCCGGGAACCCCCACAAGCAGACAATGTCCACGGGTAAAGATGGCCGCAAAAATTTGATCCACAACATCCATTTGCCCAACAATCACTCGGCTCAGTTGCTCGATCATCTGACTGCGAGTTTGTGAGAACTGGGCTAGGTAATCCGCAATGCGATCCGTAGACATTAAACCCTCGGTTGAAAATTTTCGTCTCTCAATTTCTGAACAATCAATCTCGGTGACGTACTCTCAATTCCACAACCATCGATCTCGT
Source organism: uncultured Alcaligenaceae bacterium (assembly GCA_964518325.1). GTDB lineage: Bacteria > Planctomycetota > Planctomycetia > Gemmatales > Gemmataceae > SKW135. Next base: position 8,042 of record CAZFDX010000662.1, read on the forward strand.
TGGCCTGCTCTTAATTTCCCAACCATCGATCTCGGTTCGGTGGATGGTTTTTCCTTTTTCTGGCCGACGTTATCCCTGATCCCTGTTAGGCTTCCCAATCTTGCCAATTGTTGGCTTGCTTCCAGAAGCTCATGGGATTTTCGTAAACGATTTTTCGGATAATTGCTTCGGCGTGTCCTCGGCGACGCATTTCCAAAATGAATTCGGGCACGGCTGTGGGGTCACTTCTTCCCCAATCGCCTGCCGAGTTCACCATAATTCGATCGGTCCCGACCATCTCAATAATGTCGGCGGCGCGCTGGGCGGTGCATTTCGTCACCGGATACAGGGTCATTCCACACCAGAACCCATTATCAATAGCCAATCGAACGGTATGCTCCTCGACGTGATCGATACACACCCGATGTGGTTGAACCCGACGATCCCCTTTGAGCATATCCACAATCATCCGTGTCCCCTTGTATTTATCTTCAAGGTGGGGAGTATGAATGAGGATCAGCTCGTTGGTTTTCATCGCCAAATCGACGTGTTCTTGGAAGACAATGGCCTCGTTCCGAGTGTTTTTGTTCAGGCCAATTTCCCCAATGCCAAGGACGTTTTTCTTTTTGAGAAATTCGGGAATCATGGCGATGACCTCCCGAGATAAAGAGACGTTTTCGGCTTCTTTGGCGTTGATACACAACCAACAATAGTGGCGAATCTGATACAGAGCGGCCCGTCGCGGTTCGTATTCGGTCAATTGCCGGAAATAATCATGAAAGGCATTGGCTGACCCCCGATCGAAACCGGCCCAGAAAGCCGGTTCACTCAGCGCCGCACATTGCGAGTAAGCCAATCTCTGATAGTCATCCGTGGTCCGCGAGACCATGTGAATGTGAGGATCAATGAATTTCATTGTACTGGTATGCCTTTCGGGAAAGTTTCAAAGCTCCTATCGTTCATCATACACACCTTTCACCCGTGCAAGCAGGGTTTTCCGACAAACTCCTAGTAATCGATAATAGGCTATCAGAGTAATGGCAAACAAAATGGGTAAAGGTAACACAATTAAGACTCGGACCAAAACCTCCAAGGGATTACGTCGATAACCATAGCCGTAGTAAGAACCTCTTCCCCCCCCCTCGAATAAGATCACGAAGCCGGCCACCAGAAAAATCATCCCGAAAATCACGAGAAACGAGACCCCCACCGTTAAACCAAATTGCCCTAGGGCCTTGCTCATTTCTTTAGAACCCAAAGCGATTCCCATTTGAATCACCAAAATCAAAATCGTCGAGGTCGAGAGAATCAGGCAAAGGATCGTTCCCAATCCAAAGACCGAGACCCCCATTTCCTCGAAGTAACGGTCGCTCGTCGTCATCGATAAAAACAAAAGCAACACGCTGAACACAATTCCACCGATCCCCAACAGCCCTAACCATGCGACCGGTTTGGCATAATACCCGCTGGGAACATTCATGGCCATAATCCGTGCAATTCCCCCAAAGGCCAAAGCAATGAGCGCCGGTATCGTAGTCGCGAGGAGCATGAGCAACTGCAAGGTGAAATCGCTCCCTCGGAAAAATTCGGCAACGCTGCAGGCTGCGAAGAGCAGAATCATCAGAAGCGTCCCAGAAGCAAACAACACCGCCACTTGCTCGCGTCCCATGGCCCCTGCAAGGCTTTTCCATTCTTTCGCAGTATCGGGGCGAGATTCAACACTGATTGAGGAAACAGCAGGGGCACTTTTCTTGGAAGGGAGTTCCGGAGGAGAAACTTGAGAGACTCTGGGGCTTGCCTCGGTCCGAGCAATTTGCATCGGCGACCCGCAACGGGGACAACGTGTCGAGCGACCGGCGAATTCCGGACGCACCCGAAACGATTTCTCACAGGACGAACAGGATATAGCAATCATCTTTCTCCCCTTCGATCCTAAAAATTATACAAGTTCGACCGATTTTTGTTGGTGAAGGGACCAATCGATTCCTGACCAACCAAACAAAAACGCAAAACCCAAAAGAAAGATCACACAAAAAATGCCACCCTCGTCAGTCGGAAAATCGAAAGGGAATCGATTCCTGTCGATTGTGTCATGCAAGAAGTGTCACGCCAAAAACATGTAGCACACCCTAGAAGAAGTAGAAGAAGTGTTTGATTCGTGAAAGATGCGCAATTGTCAGGTAAAAGATGTGTTATTGTCGCGCGGCCCCCCCGACCTTGGGAACGATTTGGTCACCGGCCACTATTCAAGGTCACAGCTACCTTTCAAGGTCATAGGCCATTATTCAGCGCAAGTTTGACTATTTCAGCCATCTAGTACAATATAAACAAACACCTCTGTGGAGTGCGCTGATGTTCCGTTTTACCAAAGCTCTGCTTTTTCTCAGTCTTGTTCTCGGAGTGATTTCACTAGCTCCGATCTCACATATCGACGAAGTGGCGGCTCAGGGGTTGCGTCCTGCTCCGAAAGGGAATACCCCAACGCTTCCGAATCTTTTGCCACCCAACACCAATAACGGGAACACCTTCCCCCTCAACAAGAACAACACGAACAACAACCTGACGAATACCATCATGCAAAAAAATGCCCAAACTCAGAACTTTGCCCCCAAGGGGTATCTCGGTGGCGGTGGAATTAATCTTCCTGTTGGGATGTCAAATCAATTTCAATACAGCAGCCCATTCTTCAACCCGAACATGTATCAATTGAGTCCTTCCCCGTTCCAGAACTTCAACCGCTTTAATAATTTCTCCAACTTCAATCAATTCAACCCATTTGGGGTGAATCCGTTCCAGAACTTCAATCAGTTCAATCCATTTGGTGTGAACAATTTCAACAACTTCAATCAGTTCAACCCATTTGGTGTGAACAATTTCAACAACTTTAATCAATTCGCCAATATGAACAACCCGTTCAATAACTTCTGGAACAATAACCAAGTTCTTTTTCCGGGGAATCTCCCCCCTCTGAATGGATTCGGTGTGCCTGGCCCTCAATTCAATCCCAATTTTCCCATTCCGCCGGTCGGGCAACCATTCCCGCCTTTGCCGGGTAATTTTAACCCCTTCCTGATGTGATTTTTTCTCTCACGTTTCCCATTCCTTTCCAATATCGCTCGGTCAGCTCACCCCACTCGCAGGCTCTTTCCCAATGTTTTCCCTCGGTGTTTGCTTAAAAATGCCTACTCGTGACTCAATCCTCTTTCTCATGGTCTAATCTCGTTGCATTCCGCCGATTCTCGCTCTAAAAACCCTTGTCTGGCGAGTTATGATTTAAGGGGTGATTCCGAGGAATTAGGAATGTACCGAGACCTAGGATGAATCAGGATGATCCGTCAAAATAGGCAATTTGGTTATTTTGAATCGACTTTAACGATTATGACGAGAAATTATTTCAGAAACGATTGTGCCGAGACGTGAAAGACTTTTTTTCGGGGTTACAACGATTTATTCTGAAGTAGCGAATCTTTGTGCTCTGCGCAAAGGTGGTTTTAGGAGACTTGCACCATGCGAATATCGACAGGATTATTTGCCGTTTTAACGATTGGCTGGACTTTAGGATTAGTGAGCGATGCTGCCGCTGCTTGGAATAATGTGTTTCACAGCACTTGTCGCGGGGGGCGTTCGTACTACTCCGGAAGTTTTTATGCCCCTCCCGCACCGGCTTGCTGTCCCGAAGTGAAGTATGTGCAACGCACCTACTACCAACCCGTGACCACCTACAAAATGGAAACGGTTTTGGAACCGGTCACCACCTACAAAACTTCGTACTATTGGGAGCCATTCACCAAAACCCGTTACACCAGCTACTACGATCCTTGCACCCGTTGCACCCAAACGGTGGCAGAACCCGTCACGGCCTACCGCTTACGATCCCAATGCAGCCCCGTTCAAAGCTATGTGCAGCGTTGTCGTATGGTCCCTGTAACCGAAATGCGAAAATCGTACTATCTCGAAGCGGTGACCGTCAACCCCTGCGATAACCCCTGCAATACGGGGGTTCCCCCCATTCCAGGCGTTGCAGAACCCGGCCCCAGCGGACCGGGTAGCGGTGCCCCTCGCATTGGCGAAACCGGCGAACCTCCTCGCATCCCTCCGGCGGGCATTCAAGAAAGCTACCCCAAACCTTCGGGAAGCACCTCGGCTCGGTTCGATCGGATTGCTTCCTTACCAAACACGGGGCGCATTCAAGGGATGTTCGTTCGTGATGATCGCATCACTCCGAAACCCAACAGCCGAATCCGCTTTGTTTCTCTGACGAATACCGATGAAGAAGTTGCAGTACAAACCGATGGGAATGGTTCTTTCTCGGTCAATTTACCTGCCGGTGAGTACAGCCTGCGGATTCTAGGGAATGATGGGAAATTTGTTCACCACAGCACCATCAAAGTGAATCGGGACGATAACCGCATTGTTACCCTCGTCAGTCGATAATCCTCTTTGCCCATTCTCGATAATCCCCTTTGCCTAGCGTGGTCCGCTCGATCCCTCGTAAAGAGAGGGCTATTTCCCGACAATGCGAATGTTTCTGAATTCAATATCCGTTGTGGGGTCATGCCCTTGGAAAGAAATGGCGCCCGGCCCCGTTTTGCAACCCTGACGGGCATTATTATTTTCCTTACGATCATCGGTCCAACACACCACCGGATAACCATTGACCCAAGTGGCCAAGGTTCTGCCATGAGCAATAAGGGTGAGGGTAAACCATTCTTGATCGTTGGAAACCACCTTTCGGGCTGGCTGCCGCCGATAGATGCCCCCCGTGCCAAAATCGACCGGCTTGCTTCGATCGTCCCCCTCCCATTGGTTGCGGATTTGCACTTCGTAACCTTGTTGATACTCATTGGGTAGGCATCGGAAAAATACCCCACTATTGAGATGTTTCCCATTCGTTTTGCATTCCAATTGCAAAATAAAGTCGGCCCATTCTTTTTCCGTTTGAATGTCACCGGGGCCATTGGTAATCCGAAGGGTCCCTTCCTTGGTGACCTCGAATTGAGATTTGTACTTTTCGCCTTTGTTGATCTTCCAACCGGATAAATCTTTACCATTGAACAAAGGAGTATCGGCCTTGGGTGTGAATAAAATGTTCCTCAAGTAGACTGTTTGATTTTCTTTGGTGCTGATGCGGATTCTACCCTGTTCGATTTTCTCGACTTGGATGCTTAACGGGCCAGACGATTGACGTTGAACGGACCCGTCGGCCCAACCCAGCGAAAGCGTAGAAAGATTTCCCCCTTGGGCGTCGGTCAGTTCCAGAGAAATTTTCCCTGCAAGGAAGCCCCCACTAATTGTGGTGGCCGTCGTTTTTTTGGTTCCTCCGAGGATGAGCATCCCCTTTTCAATTTTCGATTCTCCTTCAATTGTCCAACCAAAGGAGGTTTCCCCATCAAACAGAAGGAGAGTCCCTGCTTGGACTTGTTCCGAAGAAAGGGTATTCAGTTTGTCCGGTGCGGCACTCAGTACAAAAAGTAAACCGCACAAAGTCGAGGTCAGCATAAAATCACATCTCCTAGGGGATCGAAACTAACTTTCTGAATCACCAAATTCCATTTTCTCAAGAGTCGTCGAACTCAATATAAGCCAAACCACTCGTAAACCGAATTGCTTTTCTCATTCTTCGTATAGGGATAGGGAACAGGAATCTTTTAGGGAAGGTTTCCGTCGAATCACTCAGTCATCCACAGGAAAAAGAATTGGATTTTCGGGAGAGTCGCCAAGTGGCCAAACGAAGAGGCTCAATCGCTGCTCAATCGCTCCAAGAGGCTTCGGCGTTTGCTTCCAAGGCGAATTGCACAGCAAATTCACAGGTGGCTTGCAGGGTGCTACACAAAGGGACACTGGGACAATCTTGGCTAAATCGTTTTTTGATGTACTTTCGGCCCGAAAAATCGGGAGAGATGCCCACTGCAAGACGGGCACCATCCCGTTCGTGGCGCATCTTCCATTCTGCCAACTCGAAGCGGGTGGTTTGAGCGTAGGTCCGTCCTGAAGTAGGAAATTCTTCGGAGGCCAACCAAAATAAAATGGCCCCTTCCTGAGCGGCCCGACGGAGGTAATGGGTATCCCATTCAATTTGGGCATCGGAATCGAATTTTTCGTTCACAAGTTCGCGTCGGGGGTTGGCAATGTGGATTTCGGGTGCCAGTTGGCGGATGATTTGAATCGCTGCGGACTGCCAATCACTCGTTCCTTGGATGGGACCGGCCAAAAAGATCAGGGGGCCGTCGAGGTCCATATAGGCGGGAGGGATAACGAGTTGGCCAGCCATAATTCACCTAATTCTTAAGCTCACTTCCATTGCAAACAAGGCCAAGAAGAAATTGGGTAACACGGCGGGACTGTTTCTGAGGTGATTTATTTATCGGATTTCTTATCGGGAGGAGCGGGAACACCGCCGGGGGTTACTAATTCGAGATACTTCTTCTTTTGTTCTTCGGTTAAAACTTCGTACATTTTCTTTTTGCTTTCGGCCTTGAGTTCTTTGATTTTCGCATCGAGTTCGGCAATTTTGGCATCGTAATCGGCATCGATCTTCAGGATTTTTTGTTTTTGTTCGTCACTTAAACCGAGCTTACCAAAGTTGGGGGGCAATTGAGGTTGTTTGGCTTTCTTATCGGTTTTGTCTTTCTTTTCCTGAGCGATGCCCCCTTCCAAAGAAAGAATTCCCAACCCTAAAACCAATAAAAACATGGAGAACAAATGGAGGCGGTTCATTAGCTTCACCCAGTCCGTTATAAGAAGAGTTGTAATGACTGAAATTAGTCAACAAGTTTGTTTTGAATCGTCAAGAGCGAATCGAAAATTATTCAAAAAAGCGATCTTCCATTGAGTTGATAGACCTTTTCTGATTAGGATTGAGCGAGAACGACCGCGGCTCCGCCTTCTGAATTTGGCGTCGAGCGTCGTTCATTGGCGATGGGGTGGGTTCGTTGTTTGCGACATCGTTGCGAAGTTGCGTGAATGCTGCTACCGAACTTGCGGCCGAGCTTGACGGCCTGTTTGGGTTGGATCGTTTTGCTGGTCCAATCGTCGGCGATGGCCCACGGGGCGAGGATTACGAGCCAGATGGTGGCAGAGCAGAGGCGAAGCATAATGGGGCTCCCTTTATTGAAAATACAATCTCACATCAGAATAACGTATGACGGAAATGGTTTTCAAGAAAAAATTTACAGGATTCTATAGACGTCCATAACAAAAAAAACCAAACTCACCAATAAATGTGGCTGATTGAGTAAAAGCAAAACATGAGTGTTTCGGGATAAGACATAATTCGTGCAATAAATTTTAAGAAGGAACGTGCGTTCAAACCAAGAAAGATAGATAGTGTAAATGATGATTTATTTTTGAGAGTTTTGTGTTTTGTTTGTAGTGATTCAATTTATTTGAGAACCAAGCCTACTTTTTTCTACTCCCAATCTGCGATTTCTTTATCCTGTGGATTTATATGGAAGCCAAAAGTGCAATTCGGCCATGCTTGAATAAGCATGGAAATCAGAAGAAGAAGCATCAGAGGTCTTTACCGATATACAGCTTCAATTCGGCCATGCTCATTCAAGCATGGAAATCCCAAACCAGAGCCGAAGCCTGTTGAAGAGGAACGCGCTTCAATTCGGCCATGCTCATTCAAGCATGGAAATTCGGGGAAGGCCTCCGTGCCCTGCCGTTTGAATTCGTGCTTCAATTCGGCCATGCTCATTCAAGCATGGAAATTATTTTCACGCTGAAAAATCGTTTATCGTGCTGCTAGAGCTTCAATTCGGCCATGTTAATTCAAACAAGGAAATGCATTACTAAAAGCCGGCCCTTTTAGGTTGATCAACGTGTAAAATCTGCCATATCACTTCA
>CAZFDX010000663.1:0-1550 GCA_964518325.1 uncultured Alcaligenaceae bacterium
CAGATGATGCCACCGCCCAAGCCGAGACCGATAAACGCAAAACGAAAATCGATAGCGCCAAAAACAATCTCCCCAACCTGCAAGCCAACCTCAAAAAATTGGTAGGCAACACACCAAACCAAGTCGATACCGATGCTTTCTCGATGATGATTGAAAGCGCCCGAGTCTCCAGTAGCGGTTCGGTCATGACCCTTTCTTTCGATGTGCCCAAAAAAGGGGGCCTTGGCAAGTTGATGTTGCGGTAAATCGAGATGTATGAATGCGGAATCGAATCCGATTTCAAATCGAAATGATCGAGAATTTTTCCTCAATTCGTGGTGTTTTTCAATAGGGGGCTTGGGTCAATTAGCAATATGAATTGGATGAGACTATTGATTTCAACTGTGTTTTAAGTGGGTTCGGAGATCGTATTCCCGAACAATGGGGTTCAGTTTCTCAATCACAGCATCGACTTGTTCATTAGGAATCACCAAAGTTAGTTCGGTCGTGGTGGAAGGGGTATCAATTTCCGGTAGTTCTTCTAAATCGAATTTCAGGCTTTTCAGTGTGCGTTGATCGAACCCCGTGAGATCTAATTCCGGAAGTTCTTGCAATTCTTCCAGAAGATCGGCCAACTTCGAGGGGTCGTACCGACCTTGTGCTTCCTGATTATTGAGAATAATGTTCAGGGCCTTTTCACGGGTTGCAGATAATTGAACCACAGAAACCGGAACTTCGGTGTATTGTAGTTCTTTGAGAATTTGTAAACGGAGATGCCCCCCAACCAAATGCCCTGTCGTTTCGTTCCAGATGAGCGGTTCGACGAGACCAAATTCCTGAATGCTTTTGCGTAACTTTTTGTAGTTCGCCGACTGGCTCGAAAGTCGCCGACGGGGATTGTATGGTGCAGGAACCAACTCGGAAATCGGTAGGGTTCGCAGGTTCAGTGTGCCCATCATAAAAAACTCCAGAAAGATCGCCCAATTGGTACGATCCTTCTGGAGTTTGTCAAATCAAAATCAGGTCGGAGTGAAATTATCGGGGTCGAACTTGAACTTGATAGCCGCGAAGTTCCATCCGAGAGGCAAAGGCATCTGCCTGAGTCGGCGAGGCGAACACCCCTGCCGATTCCCAAAAGCCGAACGGGCCATTCCGAACAAAGACCTCAAAGGCGACCGGCTGAAGCGGATGCTGAGCCACCACCGGAACCACCCCCGGCGAAACCAAAGGAGAAACAACCGAAGTCGGTGCCACCACCGGAGCCGGCGCCTGATTCACAATCACCGTTTTTTGCACAATCACAGGGGCCGGAGTCGCCACCACCGGAGCGGGAGTTACGACAACAGGTCGCGGAGCAGGAAAAACAATCCGGAAGGTTTGAGCTTGTGCGAAAGAAGGTATCGCACAGAGAACCAAGGCCAAAGAAGCGAAACGAATCATGTTGTTACTCCCAGTATGCTTGTTAGTGTGTTTTCGTTAGGGACCTGCTTCTTATACACGTCTGACGCTGCCGACGCTCTAATCTGATTACATACCGTGGGTAGGCGGATCACGAAAACCAATAATCCAAA
>CAZFDX010000664.1:0-9863 GCA_964518325.1 uncultured Alcaligenaceae bacterium
TTCCAGTTAAGAATTGCGTTTGTCCGATTCCCCGCAACGGCAAACAATTGGCTTTTGTGTGAGGGGTTGAGCGGTGAGATTGTCTTTGCCTGTGAGTGAAGGCCTGTTGATGAAGGGTTGGCCTGTGGACTTGTCTTTGCCTGTGGATTTGTCTTGCATTGAGATTCAGGGATGATCTGTAGCGGGCGGAAAATTTCGGAAAATTTCTCAGACTCACCAATCTTTATCGATTCTGGTTCGTTCTATAAACACATCTTATCGAGTTCTTCAAAATGGGAGTCAGAATGCGTTCATTTGTTAGGTACATGTTGATTGGGGCCTTGACCCTCAATTTGTTTGCGGCATCGTCGGCGTTTGCATTGCGAATTGCCCCACCGATTGCCCGACCACAACCCGTGCAAGCTGCCCTACAAGCCGAGGTGATTGTCTCGGGCAAAGTGGTCTCGATCGACAAAGAACCGGTCGAAGTGACCGCTTTCGCTGGTGCTCCCAAGGAACAACCTAAGGTTCCCTACAAAATTGCGAAAGTCAAAATTAGCGAAGCTCTTTTAGGTGCCAAAGGATTAACGGAAATCAAAGTTGGCTTCCCTGCCAATGCCAATCCGGCCGGTGGTGGATTCGATCAACCGGTTCCTCTTCCAGGGAGACCTGCCATTCGTCCCTTGCCGGCTCCAGTCGGGGGTTCCATTGCCTTGACCGAAGGACAAGAAGGGGTCTTCCCGCTGACCCGTCACCACGATGGGGAGTTCTACATTCTTGCCGGTGGCTTCCAAGGTGGCGTTCTGGAAAAGAAAGCCCCGAACTACGAGAAAGACTTGGCCCAAATTCAAAAGATGATTGAGATCGTGAAAGACCCCCTCAAGATGCTGCAAAGCAAAAACAAAGAAGACCGCTTCCAAGCGGTGCATGTGCTGGCCCAAAAATATCGCAATTGGGATAAACCCACCCCGTTTGTCGAAGAGGATGTCGCTGCCGAAGAAAACAAATTGATCCTCAAAACATTAAGCGAAATGCCTTGGTCTCAACCCGCTAGTCCCGATCCGAACAATCCCACTCGGCAGAACCTCTTCTTCCTGCTGTTGGGCAATGAAACCTCGCGATTGGGCTTCAAATTCCCTGCATTCAAACCGGGTACCACGCCAGAAGAATTCAACAAAGCCCAAGATGAAGCGACCGCGAAATTCTTGGCCGATAACATGGATAAGATCAAGATCAAAAAGATGGTCGATAAGAAGTAACTCGCCTGAATGATCGAGAAGAAGTCATTCGCCCGAAATTTGTACCAACTATACAATAAAACGAAACCAGATGAATTGGGTCGGAAGGAGATCACTTTTCGACCTATTTGTTTTTCATGGAGACGACCGATGCGTTTGATTCGATTAGCAAAATTACTGGCAGTGGTTGTGGCCACCACCGTGGTTCTGACCCAGAATGTGGCCTCGGCTCGCGCACTCATCGCGTTGCCGGCGCCCGTAAGCCCCGCCCAAGCGGCGGTCTCGGCCACCACCATTGTGATTGGGAAAGTCACCTCGATTGACAAAGAAACCGTAGAAGTCACTGCCTTTGAAGGTGCCCCCAAAGATCAACCCAAACAGCCGTATAAAGTGGCCACCGTTAAAATTTCTGAAGCCCTCATGGGGGCCAAAGGGTTGACCGAAATCAAGGTTGGCTTCCCTGCCAATGCAGCCGCTCCGGGAGCTGGAGGCGTTGGTCCCGATGTGGACCTTCCGATCAAAGGCCGCCCCATTCGTCCCGGAATCGGGTTCGGGGCTGTTGCTTTGACCGAAGGCCAAGAAGGGGTCTTCATGCTGAGCCGACATTGGGACGGCGAATTTTATATCCTCGCGGGGGGATTTAATGCTGCCCCGATCGACAAGAAAAATCCCAATTACGATAAACAACTCGCTGAACTCAAGAAAATCATCACCATCCTCAAAGACCCGATCGCAGCTCTGAAATCGAAAGACAAAGACGATCGCTTCACGGCCGTCAGCATTCTCACCAACAAATATCGCAATTGGAACAAACCCACCCCGTTTGTGGAAGAAAACCTGCCCGCTGAAGAATCGAAACTGATTCTCGATGCGATTTTGGAAATGCCTTGGGCCCCCAAACCGGATGATACCAACCCCGATTACAACAAGACCCTGAGCAATGCCTTTGGGATTTGGTTGGGCAACGAACAAGGACGACTCCGGTTCCAATATCCTCAAATCAAACCGGGCACCCCTCCTGAAGAAATCAACAAGATGTACGAAGAAGCAGCCGTGAAATTCATCAAAGAAAACCGAGACAAATTCGTTCTCAAACGATTCGTCGAGAAGAAGTAAGCACATCGGTTGGTTCATCTTTTGGGTAGTGGTTCCGAATCCTCATTCTTACTAGAGCCGGTTCTAATTTAGTGTTGCGATTACAATCGCGGTTGCTGCCCTTATCCGGTGAGTATCCTCCTTCATCCTTGGCGGTATAACCCTGTGGAAACGGCTTTCGATCTGATCTTTTGAAGCCGATGCACTTGATGGAATGGATTGGTGAACTATTCACTTGAATGTTGCTTGTTCATTCCAACGCCGTCATAAAATCGGTATTTTTCTCGAATGCAGCTCGGGGCTTTTGCATGTTCTCACTTGAATTTCCTTGCCTGAAATCATAACCATATTCCTAACAATTCAGGAGGGGAACATGTCGGCATTGGATAGCGTGGAGTTGCTGGGCTTTAATCTCAAACTCCTCGGAAAAAAAACGAAGAAGAATGTTCTCATCTCAGCGGGTAAGACTTCGGACAAAGAGAAAATGTTCCCCGCTATCCAAAAATTATCCCAAATCAACGTGGCCTTTTTTGCCACCCCTGGCACGCACCGGTTTTTGTTCTCCAAAGGGATTGAAAGTACGGAAATTCACAAAATCGCCGATAAAATCGAACCGAATATCCATTCCTTTTTGCGGGAAAATCGGCTCGATCTGGTCATCAACATTCTCACCGGAAACAACGATTACGATGAATCCTCCGATTGTAATTTGATTCGTTCGTTAGCCATCGAAAACGGGATTCCTTTGTTCACCGATGTCGATGTTTCGATTCAAGCGATCGAACAAATGGTCAAACGTGACCGCGAAGGATTCTACCGCTACAAACTGCAAGACAAAACCTTGCCTTGGGATATGCGCCAAGAGTTTTTGGCGTTGGTCGAGAAAATGGGGGGCTTCACGAGTTATCATGCTCATTACGATAAGGCCTACCTCATCTCGATGGAGAATCTTCGCTTAAGCATGGTGGACATGCAGAAGAAATGGGCCTTGTACAAACACTTAAAAGAGAATTACACCAAAGAAGACCTGATTGAACGGATCAGTCGCGGCGTACAAAAAATGGTCGATCAGGGGGCCAGCTATTGCCGGACCCTTTTAGATGCCGATAGTACCGTGAAAACCTTACCGGTCGAAGCCGCCCTCGAAGTGAAAAAACGTTTCAAAGGGCAAATTCATTTCGAGATTGGTACACAACCATTGCAAGGGGTTCTCGATGATGAATCTCGCGAACAATTCGAGAAATCGTGCGAACTGGCCGATGTGATTGGCGGCTTACCGTCGAAGGATCGCCCGACCCCTGAAAAGCACCTTGATATTATCATGCGCATCGCCAAGGAACAGAATAAACGTCTGGATGTGCATGTCGATCAAGAGAATAATCCTTTCGAGAACGAAACGGAAATGCTCGCCCGCAAAACGATCGAACACGGGCTTGAAGGACGGGTCTCGGCCGTTCATGCCATTTCTCTCGCTGCCAAACCCGTATCGGAGCAAGATCGCATTATTAAGCTGCTCAAAGATGCGGGCGTGAGTGTGATTGTTTGTCCTTCGGCAGCGATTTCCATGAAACAACTGGACATGACCGCACCGCTCCATAATTCGATTGCTCCGGTTCCTCGACTCTTAGATGCCGGTGTCAAGGTTTATCTCGGCGTGGATAATGTTTATGATCTGTTTATGCCCCTCGTCGATGGGGATATGTGGTTCGAGTGTCGTTTGTTGATGGAGGCGTGCCGCTTCTACGATCTGAAGGCAGTCGCTTCGATTGCTACCGATCGCAGTGGCATCGCCAATCCCCCCCAGTAGTAGTTTTTCCTTTCTGGTCTGCTTCCCCCAACGATTATTTTTTTCACCCATTGAGGGCGTTGAGATAATCTTGTGCAAGAACGAATATGGCCACGATGATCGAGCCAGCTACCATCGCCGCCAGCCCCATCGATGCCATTCTGGCCGTCATTTGGAGCTTGTCTTCAAGACGTTCTTGATATTGCACACTCAAGCGAGACATCGCTTCGGGAAGTGTGCCGGAAGCCTCGGCGACGGCAATCGTTCCCAGTAACTCCTCTGGAAAATCTCGGCACATCCCAAGGGCCACGGAAAGCTCTGTCCCTCGTTTGAGCTTCTTAACAATGGCTTCGACGATTTTTTCCGGTACCTGCTCACTGGCTTGAAGGCTTAACGCGACGGCTCGCTCAATCGGCATCGTCGAATCGAGAGTGGTCCCCATCACTAAACAAAAGCGCTGGATGCCCGCCAATTGTTGCACGGCACCAAGGCCGGGCACGAGACGATAAATTTTGGCTGCCAATTCGGAAGGCGACAATTTCCGGATCAGAAAAAAGCTGACGAGCATCAAGGCAACGATCACAAAACCACTCAAGGCCAGCCACGCAACGGCCCCTTTTCCCAGAATAAACAAAATCAAACCGGTCAGCAACACTACGGCAAACCCCATCCCCACTTGCAGCAAGGCGGGCACTAATTTGGCACGCAATTGGCGCTGTGCTTTCTCAACCTGTTGAAAGTAACTGGCCAAATTTTGGAATGCCTCGGGCAATCGCCCGCTCAACTCACCTGCTTCTAAAACGGCCAAAAAAAACGTCGAGAATTGATTTGCAAACGGGCGGAACGATTGGTGCATGCTTTCCCCTTGGTTGAGCGATTCGATGACGTGTTGGGAAAAAGAGCGAAACGCAGGACGTTTCCCCAGTGAAGCTAAAATTTTTTGCGGGGTAAGCCCTGCCTGTAACCCTTGATGGAACCGGCTACACATAAAACTCAAATCACTGGCAGAATACTGGCTCATGCCGGTTGGCTCTCAGAGGGGGACTGACTTACAGGTTTTTCAGAGGGGGAACGACTTAACGGTTTATCGTCCACTCGATCAATATACTCGGCCAAGGCAGCAACGCAAAACGCTCCGAAGGTGTGCCAAAGCCAATGGGTCCCCATAGGCAACCAAGGTGGGTCCCGTTGAGCATCGACCAGACGGAAAAACCAAGCAATGGTGAAGCAGATAAAAGAGGTGATTAACCAACCGAAGGCATAAAAGCGGGTTCGCACTACAACAATGCCAATGGGTAAAAGCACCAGAAGGGCCAACATGGCGTAGGAGAAGTTGATCGCAAGCGCCCGAGAAAAAATCAATCGCCCCGACCCTTGAATGATAAAGCCGACCACAATCATCAAAATCACATAAGACCATCGAGGTTTGAGCCGTATCCAGAAGTAAATCGCCACCATCAAACACAGCAGCATAATGGGCAACAAGTCCATGAGAAACCAGCCCACCCAATTGCGCAAGCCGTGGTACAAGGTTCCACCAACCCCGCCGATGAAAAGGATCGGTAAGGCCGCACTCATTAAAGGGCGGGTTTTCCAACGCTTCCGGAGACGAACCAGCCAAATCAGGGTGATCAGCACAAATAAGGCCGCAGAAAAGGCATTGTACGGTTCGGCAATACCGCCGGTCCAAGACGAAAAATCGGGCGTTTCGGTATAAATTGGCCCTCGGTCGGGACCCACTTCGTTGAGGCGTTGCTCGAACTTGGGCGATAAATTTTGGCGAGATTCTTCCGCTGGCATATTGATTCCTCATACTCGAATCTTAACATTCTTAGGTCAAAGGGACTTTTTGGGACTCTTTTTTGGGAATTTGTCTCAATTTTTTACCAGTCTCTTGACTCCATTTTGGCGGAGTTTTAAGAAGTGAATTGAATTAAGTTCTTGGGACAAACCTCGACCTTAACTCCCAGAATAAATAAATTTTGAAGGTGAACCATTTTCGGGGTAGCGTGTCCTCCGATTTTGGAAAAATGAGATTGACTTCTGGTAACGGATTTCCGATCTTTTATCATCATTCATGACACACCTATGCAAAGGATTTTGAGTATGTTCGGTCATTCTCCATTACTCCTATCTGGTTTGCCAGTGGAGGAACCGGTGAAAGAACTTTCTTGGACTTGGTTAACAGACCTAGAGCCACTGTTGGCCCGAGTCGATGATGACGACGATGAAGACTACGATGATGACGATGATGAATATGATGATGACGACGATGAAGACTACGATGACGAAGATGATGAATATGATGATGACGACGATGAAGACTACGATGACGATGAAGACTATGATGACGATGAAGACTACGATGATGACGATGATTATGATGACGATGAAGACGATGAGTAATTAGAACCCTTTACCTCATCGTTTTCAAGCCAACAGTTTTCATCACGTCCGCAAACGAACTTCATTTCGGTATCGGAATGTTATAAGCTCACCGATTTTCAAGCCATGAGACTTGCCTTGATTGAATGACAAGGGCCTCCCTCGAAATCGAAATTTGTGCTTGCTGGTAGATAAGGGTGCATCTTAGAAACGACTTCACATTTCTTAGAGTCCAGAAATGAACACGGAAGGGAAACGAGAAAGAAGCCCCAAGGAATAGAACGATCGCGTTGATTCGTTTTCGTTCCTTGGGCTACTTTTGAAGGCCCTTTTTCAAGAATTCGACAAACCGAGGAACATCATTGATCTTCCCTTCGTCATAAGCGGCAACAATTTCGGCTGTTCCCCCCGCTTTGGGCCGGAGGATCACATAAGTCGGCAATTGAATCGTTTTGGTGAGATATTCTTGGAAGCGGGAATTGGCCTCGGCATCGGCTTCCCGTTTCGCTTGGGGCGGGGTCGATTCGTAAAGGTCCCCAGGCACTTCATCGGTGTAAAGCTGCACCCGACGATATTTCTCCAGCAGGGATTTTACCTCCGGTAATGGGAAGACGTTTTTCTCGTTCAGTTTGCAGTTCGTACAGGTTTTGCCTGTGAAGTCGAGGAAGACCATTTCATTAGCTTCGTAGGCTTTGAAAAGCGAACCTTTCAGATCGCCGGACCAATCGAGTTCTCCGGGAGAAGGTGTTGAATCGGGCAGTAAGAAGGAATCGACCCAAGCATAAATCGTTCCCTGTGGTCGGGTCCGTTCGCCATGAGCAGTGCTGATTAAACCGGGGGCAAGATAAACCGCAAGTCCCAAGGCACCGAGTGCCCACATCAGCCGAGGAACCCCCACATGAGGTGTGCCATGCTCCGAGCCGTGATCGTGCGGCAGCCGATAAACCCGCAACAGATACAACCCCAAGGCCAATGAAATAACCACAAAGCCGGCCAACCCCACATCGTAGGTCATAATCACGGGTTTATCGAGTGTGCGAAGCTCGGCAGTGCGAAGGAATTTAATCGCAGCAGCTAATTCGAGAAAGCCCATGACCGCTTTGATCGTGGTCATCCAATCGCCCGACTTCGGCAGGGATTTGAGCATCTTGGGAAACAAAGCGAGGAAGAAAAACGGTGCTGCGAATGCACCCGCAAAAGAAATTGCTGCCAATGCGAGTTCAACGTAAGTGAAATTCCCCGAAGCCGACATGGCAGCAAATCCACCTAAAAACGGGGCCACGCAAGTGAAGCTAATGAGCGAGAACGTCAAGGCCATGAAAATGGTTCCGATGAATCCCCCCTTTCCTTCTTTCGATGAGGTGAAATTCACCAAGAAGCTCGGCAAGGTTAGATCGAACATCCCAAGCAAACTCAAAGCAAAGACCAAAAAGATCGCGGCAATGACATAATTCGCATAGGCCCCCGTGGAAAGTTTCTGGAAAGCCCCCAAGGCAAACAGGGCTGCTACCCCTAACACAATCACAATCGTCAGAGTGTAAACAATCGCCTGCAACAGGGCATTACTGCCTTTCTTTTCCGATTGTTTGAGAAAAACGCTAACCGTCACAGGGACCATCGGGAATACGCACGGTGTGAGTAAGGTAATAATTCCAAACAAGGCTGCCGTGAGAACAAACGAAATGATATTCCCTGCCGTGGGTGCGGGTAACGGGTCCGGAACCGTGGTCATTAGCTCGGCTTCGTAACCGTCAAAGGCTTTGAGTTTGACCGGCATCGATTTCTCGCCGGAAGAATTGGGAGTGTTCGGAGGATTGGGAACATTGGGATTTTTCGGTGGGACCGTCGGTTTGGGGCCATCGATTGTTTCTTTAGGTTGAGGCGGGTCTTTTTTCTCTTCGGTCTTTTTGGGATCGTCGGCCTTTTTGGGTTCCTTCAACTGTTCCAAGTTCCACAAAGGTTCTTGGCCGCTCATCTGCGCTTCGACCTCTTTGCGAAGGCTTTCTTCGATCGGTACGGGTTCCCCGCTGACCATGACCTTCGCTTCTAAGTTCGCCGTCCGAGGGGGCAAACAATTATGATCATCGCAAATGATATATCGAAATTGCTGAGGCTTGATAATCAATTCCCCCGCCGGAGCCTGTGGAGAGATCACCACGGGAACCGTCCAAGATGCCCCTCCCGGATAGTAACGGAGTTCTCCCTTTTCTCCGCCAATTTTGACTTTGGGGTTCGGCGGGTCTGCCACTAGCCCCGTAAAGAAGTAAGGCTGACCTTTCGGGAATAACAACGTATTGTGCGAAGCGTGTTCCAAAGGATCGGGTTGAATCAACGGGTAGGTTTGATATTCGTTGCTGCGGAGCTTGATTTCGATTGTGAATTTGACGGTCTGTCCCGGACGAACTTCGGTAGGTTCAACGGTTGCTCGGACCGATTTGACAGCGGTTTCGTGAGTTAATCGGGGTTGGGCTTTTCCTTCGGACGCAGGAAAACAAAGCCCCAGAACGAACAACACCCCAGCAACAGACTGCTTCATAAAATCTCTCTACAAAACAACAGGGAACGGGCCGACTCTTCTTAGATGCTGATTAGACGCTCCGGTTACGTTTTTTTATCAATCGTGTTGGCTCATCTTCATCGTGTGAGGACACACGCTCTGCCAACATTTGGCTATCCAACGTGTTGGCTCACCGTGATGACAACACTTTTGGAGGTCGGGGTATGACTGAAGTCGGCCGTGCTTTCGAGCGGTACCAAGACGTTCGTCTCGGGGAAATAGGTCGCAGTGCAACCGCGAGGAATATCGTAACGGAGCACCACAAAACGCTTAGCCGTTCGGATGACCCCATTGTAATGGCTGTGCAGATCGACCAAACTTTTCTCTTCTAGGCCAAGGCGTTTCATATCCTCGGCATTCATCAAAATGACCCTTCGTTCTTGATATATGCCTCGATAGCGATCATCTAAACCGTAGATGGTGGTGTTGAATTGATCGTGGGTGCGGATCGTCATCATCAACAATTGATCCGGCTGCAGATGCCATTCCAATAACGGTGAAACAGAAAAAATAGCCTTTTGGCTTGCCGTGGAAAAATGACCTTCGCGGGGTGGATTTGGCAAATAGAATCCGCCTTTTTGGCGAACCCGTTGGTTGAAATTTTCAAAGCCCGGAATCACCCGACTGATTCGTTCACGGATGAGATCGTAATTGCTCGCCAAGGTCAACCAAGGAATCCCATATTTATGGCCCAGTGTTTTTTCTGCCATACGGGCAACAATCATCGGCTCGCTGAGCAGATGTTCGCTGGCCGGTTTGAGACGCCCCTGAGAGGCTTGAACCACCCCCATCGAATTTTCGGTGGTTACAAATTGCGGACCGC
>CAZFDX010000665.1:0-6224 GCA_964518325.1 uncultured Alcaligenaceae bacterium
ACAAGGAAGAGAACCAAGTTGAATACTGTGAGTAAACCCAAGGCTGCAACTCCCCACCACAAGTAACGAGACCAACGAGATTTGGGTTCTTTCAGTGCCGTATCTTGAATTGCATGTTGTCCTGTTGTCATTTGAGATTCAAGCTCTTTTTCGAGCATAGATATAATCTGAGGCAAATCAGAAGGTTTCACGTTCTCAGGACGACGAAACTTGATGTAGGGGCCTTCGGTTCCCGAATCGGTCCCGATCAAACATCCTACAGGCACCGGTATCGATAGGTCTTCCTCACTCGGCTCTTTGTCATAGTCAAGTTTCGTGACATTGAACAACAGAAAATCACAGGCTCCGGTCTCATCCGGACTTCGATTTTTTGGTTCAAGGATAACAACTTTCATCGGGAAATACTTATCTTTTGCAACTTTCTTTGATTCCAAGACAGCCGTGACGGTGCCAAGTCTTGGATTATTGGGATCGAAAGAGCCAACCGCATCATGCCCCACTTTGAGATGAATCGTGAGTTTAACGGGTAAATAACCTTGGGCTGGATCAAAATAAATATCATAGCGCTTAAAATTCGATTCGAGGTGGACATGGATCGACTCGTTTAACGGTGGCCACTGTAATGGAACTTTTTCGATTGTTCCTATCATCTTTTTTTCTGTAAGCAATTTCTTCAAAAAATGAGGGTCACCATTTCTTCCCTGAGTCAAAGCCCCAAAAAGATTATCTGGACAAGGGTATTTTTGATCTCTTTTCTCAATACCTTTTACGCCAGAAACACAAGCATATCCCCTAATACCCAGCATGGCATCAAAATCCATTGAACCTTGATTTGACCGAACATAATTGTCAGGAAACCCCCAATTCAATCTTTGAGATGGATTGACTTTGTGATAGGCGTAACCATCAAATTTTTTCGAGGCTTTTATCTTCACTTTAGGTATAATGGCTTCTTGCGTTAAAACCTCTCTACCATTCAAAATTTCCCCTTGGCCTACCTCATATTCACAGGTATAACGAGGAAAGAATGTAGTCTGTTGTTCGATGAGAAGATCAACAAAATCTTCAACAGTTTTCGGTTCTTTAGCAAAGATATTTTTATTCTGACTCAATGTCAGTATGGCAAACATTGCAAAACCCAAAAGAACCTGATTCATTTGATCGACCTTTAAGATGAGAAAACTTCAAAACAGAGTGAATACATAACTGTGATTAATCGAAATCGGGAAGACAAACATAATCCGGTCCCAAAGCAGCACCATTGACATTACAGTAGATTACGGTTACTGTTCCACGGCATTCGACTCCCTTCATCTCGCCATCATATATTGTATAGCATTCGGCCTTTGCTACATTGATTGACTTAAACTGAGTACATCCATCAGGTATATCAATTGGTGATGACGGTTGAAAGGTCTTGCAGTAACCAACTGCAAGTTGTTGAATCAACTTAATTCCTCCAACCCCTCCACATAAGGTTGGATGGAACTTTGCTTCTATGCAGATATTAATAGGTAGACCGAAACATTTGAAATTAGTACGTTGACAATTTTTGAAGCCATAGTAGGAACCAAATCCTTCTGGCGAAGTCCAGTCGGGACGTTTTTCCTTGGCAGCATACGCACGCTTCATTCGGAGAGATTCATCTGAACTGGCAAGGATGATCACAATCAACATAATTAAGTTCAGACTTACCAACCTTCTCATGATAGTCTCTCCTAAAAGTCAGGTTTTATTCTGCCGATACAGTTATCATGATCTGCTCTTTCAATTACGTCTCGAATCTCAGGATTCGTGACGTCATAGGCTTTGTTAGGTGAATTGATAATGCAGCTGTTGTTAATGATATTGTTTCAACAGAATACGCAATTCCATCTTGTTCATCAATTCGATTAATCGTTCCAACTGGAGATTGATCCACCGATTTTACAATCACTCGGATGGTAGCTCGTTTGGTGACAGGATTCAACTTAACATCAAACTCGTTGGGCGTTATAGTGATTCG
This sequence comes from uncultured Alcaligenaceae bacterium, assembly GCA_964518325.1. Lineage (GTDB taxonomy): Bacteria > Planctomycetota > Planctomycetia > Gemmatales > Gemmataceae > SKW135. Next base: position 2,006 of record CAZFDX010000665.1, read on the forward strand.
ACCCGAAATATTTCCAACCACATTTACCGAAACGAGATTCGTTGGTTCCTTTGGATTCGAGATTTTCAGATCGACAAAAACCGAGCCTAGTTCGTTGGACTTTAGACTAGCATGGAATTCGTAAGTTGCTTTCCAAATACCTCCCAATAATTCTTGTTGGCTACTCAACGTTCCACCTGAAATCTGTAATTTATCTGACGGGTTATGAATCGTTAACTCTATTGGTATTTGCTTTATATCTTTCGTGTGAATGTGGACCTGAAACTTCTTTTCGATGCGACTATTAATTAAATGTGTTCCAAAATTTAGGTGTGAAACAGGTAGATCGACCACAAGTTTTGGTAATAAAACAAAGTGAACAATGTGACGTTCGACATTCCCATTTTCAAACACGATTGAAGATTCGATTTTCTGTGGACCGTTACGACCTTGTGTGCGAATTTTTATAACATAAGTCGTTTTCTCGTTCGGCAGTAGTGTTTCCTTTTGCAGATAGGCGGTGGTACAACCACAAGAAGTATAAATTCTTTCTACCTTAACGCTATTTTGTGTTCGATTCTGATACTCAAACTCCACAGTTTCGATCTCCGATTCTACGAGAATCGGTGTGGTTATATGATGCTCAAACGAAGGTAACACTTGATTGATTGATTGATTGATTGATTGATTGATTGCGAACGAGAGATGTGGTTCTGTTCATGGAATTCCACCCAGATCGCACAAACCGTAACGATTCCTAAAAGGAGAAGGGAAATCGAGAAATGTGATTTGAGAGCGATCATAAAAATAGGAAGAATTGGTTGACTATTCTTTAGAATAAACAAACCTTAACAATTCGAGAATGACCTGTCAAGAGAAAAAGTAAATTTTTTACAATGCCCCCAAACAAAACTTGACCACCCCAAAACCCCAGAAAAGCAAGAAAAAAAATCGAACGAGGCTCTTTTCGGGTTGGGGTAAAATGATAAATTAAGAGTTTCGCTCAGAATTGTTCCTCCGACGGTCGGAGGATAACAAGAGTATTGCCAATGCGTTCGTAAAGCAGCCCTCGCGTTGCGAACGGGGCGCGTGGAACAATCCACCCTAAGGTAGGGCGTAGAGATATGGCTAAACATAACAAAACCAATCGGAGCCTGAAGAAGCGGTTCAAAATCACCGCCAAAGGCAAATTGAAGCACAGTCGGGGTAAACGCCGCCACCTGATGGCAGGCCGCACCACCAAGAGCAAACGTCAAGCGCGCACTCCTGCAGTGACCACAGGGCCGACCGCTGACAAATACATCATTGCCATGGGTGGACTGTAACCGTTAATCCGACTTCTTCAAACTACTAGCTAACTTCAGGAGATAAAGAGCCATGCGAGCTCGTTCCGGTAAAACCGTTCTGCGCAAACGTGCTAGAACTCGTAAACTCACTAAAGGCTTTCGACTCAGCCGCCATAATTTGTATCGACAGGCCATTGTCACCCTGATTCGATCCCGTGTCTATGCGTTCCGCGATCGCCGCGTACGAAAACGCTCCTTCCGTCGCCTGTGGATCATCCGCGTCAATGCGGCCTGCCGCGCTCGCGGGATTCGCTACTCCGCCTTCATTGCAGGGCTGACCAACGCCCTCATCGAACTGAACCGCAAAAACCTCGCCGAAATCGCCATCCACGACCCCGAAACTTTTACCAAACTCGTGGAATTAGCCAAAGCCAATCTTCCTAAGGGTCTAACCGTTTAGTTCCTTCTTGTGGACAAAACGGCGGTTACCATATCAGATAGATTGGTATCGGGATCAATGAAAGCGGTATGGTAATTTGAAACGACGAAACCCAAATCAAACTGATAAACACGGAAGGGATCGATTACCGTCAAGGAATCGATCCCTTTTTAGTTCCCTTCTCGGAACAGAGGGAAGAGGTAATCGATCCCGTTCTGGTTCGAGCCAATGTTAATTCCTTCGATACTGAAAATTCCCCCCGTGCCAACAGGGAAACCGTCGATGGTACCGGGTATCCCAGTCGTGTTGAAATTACTGAACGCCGAAGTGGGTGTGATCGTGAGACGATACGCTCCCGGTCGCAGAGTTGTGAATAGGAAAGACCCATCATCATCGGTGTTATAGGATTGGAACACCGCCCGTCCGAGATAATCGACCCCCGTGACAAAAACATCCTGTCCACCAACTCCAACCTCAATCGAAGGATCATCTCTTGTACCCGATTGATCCGCATCAAGGAATGCGAACCCCCCCAGAGTCGAGGGGTCTTGCAAGGTGATACGAACATTCGTGTTCGACATATGGAACTGACCGTTCCCCGTCAGCGAACGGGCTGCCAACGTGCCATACATCTCGCCGTTGGTGAAATTCACATCGGCATTCGGAGCCAAGATACTCCCTCGCATTTGTATGGCCGACATGTTGACCGAAGTGGCTTGGAACATATTCCACAAGATGGTACTGCTGTTGGCCCCACCAAATAAACGAAGCCCCACATTATTCAGGTTGACTAGGGTTCCGCGCACGTTAATCAACGTGGTTGACCCCACCGGAACATTAATGGTGATTCTGCGAGAAGCAGCCAATTGAGCAGCCGTCACCGAGAAGATATTCAGTTCCGGATGAGTCCCCGCCAAGGTCAAATTGGTGCCCCGCAATCGCGTCACCATGTTATGCCCCTCGGCCCCGAGGGTCGCAGCCGTCGCCAACAAATGCGATTCGATCGCAGTAAAATCCACAACACCCGTTTCTTGACGCTCCGACCCGTTGGGGATACCCACATTGGTCAGAACCGCAGTGCTGCCATAAACGATATTACCATTGAATACTTGTCCATTAGTGTAACTGAGGGCATCGCCGACAATCAGATCATCCCGAGTCCCGTTTGAGTTCGGCAGTCCCGTACCGATACCATAATTCAGGAAAGTGGCATCATCACCCGCTGCGACACGACCTTCCACATCGGAAGAATAAACATTAATATCATCGCGAACAAAGACGTTAAAATCAGCAGCCTGACCGAGATCATAAACCGCAGGCACGGCCCGATCTTCCAACGGTACAAGAGATAATCGAGTACGAGAACTTAACTTCGAGGACAGATTTTGTAATAAATTCAACAACATCGGATACTCCCGCCAGCAACTCAACTCCTTACTTAATGTTCTCACTTTGCTGCGAAAGATAACGATGAAACTTACAATGAGAGGCAGAGTTTTTCTAGGATTTCGATGTGTTATACCAAATGGAAGCATAAACGGAGTTAGGCGAATCGAACAAGATAACGTAATTTTGCCCAACAGACGCATCGCATAGCGCAAAGGAAGATAAAAGCAGCCGGTGAACCTTTTTTTCTCTCAAGTATCTTATTACTTGTCGCAGAAGGAAATTTTTGGTACATTAGCACAGACGGAGAGGTGGCTGAGTGGTCGAAAGCACCGCTTTGCTAAAGCGGCGATGGGGTCAAACCTATCCGCGGGTTCGAATCCCGCCCTCTCCGCTTCAATCATTCTCGATCATGACCCAGTAACATGAATGGGGTACCACAAGTGGCTACCTCATATTCTTTTCACCTTTGCAATCTCCTTCGCTCCAATTGAATGCGGGGTAGCAAAGTCAGGAAGCTGCCGGCTTCATGGGGAGATTTTATCCTTGTTCGCGGTCGCGGATTTTTCTTCCCAGCCAATTAATGCCGCGTTCGCCTCCGAGCGCTCCCAGCAGGAATCCTAGTAACATCAATATCGCACAAGCGGTCCAACGGCGACCGCTCAACCGTGTGAGAAAGGGAATCCGGATCACTATCAACAGAAATAAACCGAAGCCCAGTAACGCTCCTCCTCCGCCGTAAACCAGTAGTTCCACAAAATAATCCAGCGGTTTCTTGATTCGGGAATAACCGTGATTTTTCTTCGGTACCTTCACCAAGTTTTGACAACTACAGTGGAGCCTTTCTCCTATTCGGCTTTCTGCCACCAGATAGCGTTTCCCACAGTACCAACAACGAAAGGCAATCATTGGCTTGCTCATTCCGAATCTACTTTGTGCGGCTAAATGGCTCCATTGAGAAGGCGGGCAAATTTCCCACGCCACGCTAAGGGAACTTGGGCTGTCAATGTGATCGGTTGCAACCGGGTCGGATGAATGAACCTCAATTTTCGTTCATGCAATGCGATTGCTTTTCCGAATAAATATTCCGAACCAAATTTAAAATCCCACTAAAGCGGTGACCCTAGAG